>DATGDE010000251.1:0-15572 GCA_035311125.1 Gemmatimonadales bacterium | reverse complement strand
TCTCGTCGGAGTAGGCATCCTGGTCGCCGGCCAGCGGCGATCCAAACTCGCAGTGGAACCCGGAGCCTGACATGTCGAAAGCGCTGCTCCTCACCGCCGTTCTCACCTGCGCCGCGGCCGCGGCCCCCGCACCTCGTCCCTCGGGGTCGCTGGCCGGCGACTGGGACGTCTACATCGCTCTCAGCGCGCAGCCCAAGTTCGGCTTCGAGGGCTGGCGCCGGATGGGCTTCGCGCACTTCGCGGGCGCCGACTCGGGGTTCGTCGGGTTCCTCCGGCGCCGCACCGGCGAGCCGATGCTCCTGGCCAACCAGGTCGTGATCAACGGCGACTCGGTGATCCTCACGCAGAACGACCGCGTGATGATGCGCGCGGCCTGGCACGGCGACACCCTCGCGGGGCTCCAGTACGTCGAGGGCCGGGTGCTGGACCGCCGCTTCCGCCTGGTGCGGCGTGCGACGCCTGCCGTGGTCGAGCACGACTACCAGGTCTGGACCATGCCGGCCTCCGATTCACAGTACGCGGTCACCGAGGACACCTTGGTGTTGATGCCCACGCGCGACGGCGCGCATCTGGCGACCTACATCGCGCGGCCGGTGGGCAAGGGCCCCTTCGGCGTGGTGATGCAACGGACGCCCTACCGCCGGGTGCTGCACGGCCCGGGCGTGTGGTGGGCGTCGCGCGGCTACATCTTCATCGGGCAGCACGTGCGCGGGCGCGAGCAGTCCAGCGGCGACGTCGCCGACTTCGGCGACTACAGCACCGACATCAACGACGGCTACGACGCCGTGGAGTGGGCGGCGCGCCTGCCGGGCGCCAACGGCAAGGTCGGCATGATCGGCCATTCGGACGAAGGCCGGCTGGTGTGGTTCGCCGCCGTCAGCAACCCGCCGCACCTCGCGGCGATCTCGCCCACGGCGGCCACTCCCGATCCGTGGGTGGTCGTGCCCTACGCCGCGATGGCGTTCGGGCCCATCAACGTGGACTGGGCGTGCCTGATGCGCGGTCGCACGATGGACCCGCACACCGCCGAGCTGGACATCGGCGAGGCGATCCGGCACCTGCCCCTGGCCACCCTGCCGCAGCGCCTGGGCTGCGGCGACGTGCCGCTGTGGGACCGCTGGATCGCCCATCCCACGCTCGACGCGTACTGGCGCCAGCACGCGGCCACCACCTACATCGACAAGGTGCGGGCGCCGGTCCTGTCCATGGCCGGCTGGCACGACGATTCGCGCGGGCCGATCTACTACACCGACGCGCTGCTGCGCCAGCCGCACCACCCCAACTGGCACATCGTGATGGGCGTAGGCGCGCACAAGGGCGTGGACTACGTGACCGGCGACTTCGGGCCGCAGGCGCGCTACGCCTACCGCGACCTCCAGCTGCGCTGGTTCGATCACTACCTGCTGGGCCGCAACAACGGCGTCGACACGCTGCCGCACCTCGACATCTTCGTCCCGGGCGACAACACCTGGCGCACGGAGAACGAGTGGCCGCTGGCGCGGCAACGGCTGACGAAGTTCTACGTGTCATCCGGCGGGCACGCCCAGACCAGCGGCGGCGACGGCGTGCTCGACACCGTGCCGCCGAGTGCCGGCGCGCCGGCCGACACGTTCACCTACGATCCGGCCGACCCGACGCCGTACCTGATCGACTCGCGCGAGCTCGAGGAATCGCTCAACGAGGACTACACCCAGCTCAACGCCACGCGGCGTGACGCGCTGGTCTTCACGTCCGCGCCGCTCACCCGGCCGCTCGAGGTCACCGGCGAGATGACGGCGCAGCTGTGGGCGGCCAGCGACCGGCTGGACACCGACTGGACGGTCATGCTGCTGGACGTGTGGCCGGACGGGCACGCCGAGCGGGTGCAAGACGGGCTGGTGCGGGCGCGCTTCCGGCGGGGGATGGACCGGGAGGTGCCGCTGGTGCCCGGCCGGGTCGAGCGCTACGACATCGACCTGTGGTTCACCTCGATGGTGTTCCAGCCGGGGCATCGGCTGCGGGTCAGCATCGCGTCGGCACTGTTCCCCAAGTACGACCGCAACCTGAACACCGGCGGGAACAACGAACGGGATTCGACCTTCGTGGTGGCGCACCAGCGGGTGCTGCACGACGCGGCGCACCCGTCCTACGTGGTGCTCCCGGTGATTCCGCGCTAGTCCTCACCCCCTGACCCCCTCTCCCTTCGGGAGAGGGGGCAGCGCGCCCGAAACCTTCAGTCTTTGCGGAGCCGAAAGAAGGCCAGGACGTACCCGTCGGCATCGCTGACCTCGAAGCCCCACAGCCCGTCGTCGATAAAGGACAGCTCCTTCACGAACGACGCCCCCCGCTGTTTGAACTCGTCGAACAGGACGTCGGGGTCGCGGGTGTAGATGTAGGCATCCCACCGAGCCCATTCGTGACGGGTGTGGTTGGGACAGGGACGCACGTCGGGCCGGATCGCCTTGAGCATGATGCCGATCCCGTCCCGACTCACCTGGCCGTAGTAGACGTCGTCGGCCGGCCCCTGGAAATCCAGCGTGAAGCCGAAGCGCTCGACGTAGTGTGAGATCGAGGCCTGCAGGTCCTGCACGATGAAGAACGGGCTAATCGAAGCGAGATTTCGTTCTGATGCCGTGGTGCTCGAGTCCATGTGCCAATTCCTAGCGGCGCCGGATGGGCGCGCTCCACTGGAAGGTGCCCCACTGCATGACGAGCCGTCCAGCCGATTCGATGCGAATGGTGAACCGCTCGACGTTCCCTGGCAGGGAATCCACCGTCATGGGCCGGCGCGCGACGTCGCGGTCGGCGTGGTATTCCGTGCCCCACTGGCCGGACTGGCCGTTGATGATGAGCGAGACGCCCCCCCCGCCCCGGGTCGGGAGCGTCCACAGCGTGTACGTCCCCGGATGCAGCGGAACGCCGGCGAGCTCGATCGGCGCCGAGGTGGTCAGCTGCGTCGCGGCGTCGGCGCCGGTGCGCCAGACCTGGTCGTAGGGGATCAAGTCCCCGACCAGCGTTCTCCCGCGCCTCGAAGGGCGGCTATAGTCGACGGTCACACGGGCGGCCCCCAGCGTGGCGCGGACGGTGTCGCGCGGGCTGAGGGACGTTGCGAGCCCCTCGCGTTTCTCATCGGCCGCAAATCGCGCCGCGATGGCATCGATATCCGGCACGTCGGTGATGCGCCGGACTTCCTGCTTGTACGTCGTTCCCGCACCTGAGTAGGAGGCCAGCCGGCCGTGCGCGTCCAGCCGCGCGGTGCCCGTGCCCGCCAGCCCGGTGCTGCTGATCGCGTAGGAGCCGTCAGGGTTGCGCGCGATGTCCGCGTACCCCACGTGGCCCTCGTCCCAGCCTTCGAAGAAGTACTGGCCGATGCGGGCGCGCGTGGTATCCGGCTGCCGGCGCGCCGCGTCGAGCAGCAGCTCCCAGGTCGCGTACACGAACGCGTTCCACGGGACGGTCTCGGCGTAGCGCTTCTGGTACGCGAACGACCGCGTGCCCGCCGACGTGCCGCGGGTGAACGCCGTGACGTTGTCGGTGAACGTGGCGGTATGGTGGAGATGCCGCCCCTCGGGTGGCCCGTTCGGGATGTCGGTGTCCATCGACCAGTGCGCGATGACACCGTTCGGACCCAGCTCGGCTTCCCAGTGCCGGCGAGTCACCGTCGGGGAGCGGCCGATCGCATCGCCGATGATGCGATGGCCGGTCCGGGTGACGCGCTCCACCGACGTCGTATCGTTGCCCAGGACAGCCACGAATCCGTAGGTTTCGGACCGCGTGCAGGCCCCGACCACCAGCAGCAGGGCCAGCCGCGCCTGAACAGAGGGTGTGGACACCTCAATAAGGTGTGGTCTAACCGTCCGGGGGAGAAGTGGTGCGGCGGTGGTGCCGCGCGAGCCGACCGCCCCGCCTCCTCCGGCGTCAGCGTCCTGCCTCGACACCTCCTGCGGCGCTCCGGCGGACGATCCGCTGGGTGCGCGTCTCGTACTGCGCGACGCGGACCCAGCCCGGAACGCCGTTGACCTCGCGCACCGCCCAGAAGTCGAAATCGCCGTACTTCCGGTCTCCCGCCGCGTTGAGCACGGTCCAGCCCGTGGCGCCGAACTGCGTGGACGCGGCGGTCGTGAACGCGTGTTTCAGCTGGTCGATGTTGAGCGTCGCACCCGAGGCGACGAAGCCCCGGGCGACCACCCACACCGCGTCGTACACGGTGAGCGCGAAGGCATCGGGCTCTACGTTCGTGCGCGACCGGATCCGCGCGGCGAGCGGCTCCCAAATGTCGCGCGCGCCCTCGTCCACCCCGAAGACCGGGTCCGGGAATCCGGTGCGGATCGCGAACGCCGCCGCCCGGGGATCGGCGAGCAGCGAATCGCTGTGGGCGACGCCATCGCTCCCGTACCAGCGTGCCGCAGCCAGCGCCGAATCTGAGCCGGCACTCGCGAACAGCGCCGCCGCCTCGTCGAAGGCGGCCAGGTACACCGCCACCTTGCCTGCCCCGTACTGCGCCACGGCACGTCGGACCTGCGCATCAAGCCCGGCGACCGTCGCGCGGAAATCCTTGGTCGCGACAGCGTACCGCATGCCGTCCAGCACGGTGCCACCCAGCGCCCCGAAGCGCACCCGGACGGCGCGCGCCAGGCCGGCGTTCCCCTCATCGTCGCGCCACACGGGCACGACCACACGGACGCCGTCCTCCCACATCAACGCGGCGATGGCGACGGCTTCGAGACTGTCCGACGGCGTGAAGCGGAAGATGTTGTCGCCCACGATGGCCAGGGTGCCGGCGGTGCTCGCGGGGCTCACCAGCAGGATGCCGTTCGCGTCCACGAACGGCTTGAGGTAGGCGACTTCCGCGCTCGAGTTGGGCCCGATGAAGAGCTGCACGCCGCGCCGCTGGAGCGCCTTCGCCTTCTCGAGCGCCAGCGCCGGCTCGAGCCGCGTGTCCTCGATGGCGGTAGCGAAGCGGATCCCGGCGGCGTTGCCTTCGAGGTACTGGTTCACGTCGGCGACCGCCAGCTCCATCGCGACCCGCAAGGTCTGTCCCTGCGTGGACCATGGGCCCGTCAGGGGAAAGAGACCGCCGAGCAGCACCTCCCGCACGCGCTGCTGGGCGGGGGAGCTCCGGAAGATGCCGAGGCTCAGGGCGGCGACCAGCAGGGCCACGGTTGCCTGGAATGCGCCGCGGCGTGGGCCCGCTCGCCGGATGTTGCTCAGGACACGCATACAGCCCTCCGCACAGGTGAGGCCGTAACGTTGTCGCCGCCGCCGTGAAGCGAGGCTCAAATGCGGGTGAACATCCAGCCTGAATGGGGCTACACGCGGGGGACCGCATCGGGTAAGATCTCAGTTGGACTCGCAGCGAACCCACGCCTTCCCGGGGAGGCTCCCATTCGCCCTCACCCTCTCCTCTCGCGCGTCGCCCGCGTCACCGTCGCGGCGACCGCACTGCTCTGCCCCGTCTCCGCCGCGCAGGCAGCCGAGGAATCGCCGGAGCAGGTCGCCGCGCAGCTCCTCCAGGCCATGCGTGATACCAACTGGCTGCGCGCGGCTTCGCTCATGCACCCGAGCGCCCTGGCACAGTTCCACGATCTGTTCCGCCCGGTTCTGCAATGCGACAATCCAGCCGTCGCGCAGGCGCGCCAGGAGCTGTTCGGGATCGGCTCAGGAGTGGAAGCGGCCCGGACCTCCGACACCGCGCTCGTGGCCTCCCTGCTGCGGTTCGGCACGAACCAGGAGCAGGGGTTCGCCGAGGCGCTGCGGACGGCCCAGCTCAGCGTGATCGGACACATCCCCGAGGGCGCCGACACGGTTCACGTGCTGGCCCGCATCTCCATGTCGGTGGACAGTCTCCCGTTCAGTCAGGTCGAGGTCATCTCGTTCCGGCGCTACGGCTCGACCTGGCGCACCCTGCTCAAGGCCGACATCTCCGCCATGGGGGCGATGCTGCGCCGGCTGTGCGTCACCGAGGGATGACTGCCTCGCCGACGCGGCACGACGTTCACATCCGCCGTGCGACGCCCGACGATGCGGCGCCGCTGGCGGCCTTCGGAGCCCGCGTCTTTGCGGAGACGTTCTCCACCGACAACCGCCCCGGGGACATGGCGCTGCATCTCGCCGCCACGTACGAGCCGGCTCGCCAGGCGCGCGAGCTGACGGATCCCGCCCTGACGTACCTCGTCGCCGAAGTGGACCGGGCGCTGGTGGGCTACGCCCTCGTGAAGTCGGGGGCAGCCCCGGCCTGCGTCCCCCCGCGCGCGCTCGAGATTCTGCGGTTCTACGTGGACCGCCCCTACCACGGAACCGGGGTGTCGCGCGCGCTCATGGCCGAATGCATCGCCCTGGCCGAGCGGCGCGGCGCGGCCGCGCTCTGGCTGGGCGTGTGGGAGCGGAACGCCCGCGCAATCCGCTTCTACGAAAAGTGCGGCTTCCGCGTGGTGGGATCCCAGCACTTCACGCTCGGCACCGACGTGCAGACCGATCGCGTGATGGTGCGGGAGTCCGATCCTCGCCGTCCCCCGGCTGTCCTGCCCGGCCGGCGACAGGAGGAGGCATGACGACCACCACCCAGCTCCGGGGCCTCCCGGTCGTGGTCGAGAACACGCGCCCCGACATCTCCACGGACGATGTCCTGCGCCGTCTCGACGAGGCGCTGGGGTTGATCGAGCGCTACACCCCCCACCACTTCCGCAAGCTCCGGCGCGCCTTCGACCGGATTCTGGTGCAGCGCTACGCCTGCCGGGGCGCGTACCTCTCCGACCAGCGCGCCTGCATGGTCGAGCTCACGTTCAGTGTCAATCGCGACTTCTCCGCGGCCCAGGTCGCGGCGACGATCCTGCACGAAGCGATGCACGCCCGGCTGCACCAACTGGGTTTTCCCCTGGCCATGGCCGACCGCGCGCGGCAGGAGCGCTTCTGCCGCCGCGTCGAAATCGAGTTCGGCCTCGCCGTGCCGGACGGGGCGCCCATCGTGGAGCGGGCCATGGCCGCGCTCCAGGCGTCCGACGCGGAGGTCGCGCCCGTCATCGATCATGCGCTCGCCGCCCGGCGGGTGGCCGAGGCCGACTTCGAGGCGACCGCGCCGGCCTGGCTCAAGCGTCTCATCGGGAGGCGGTAGCGGCCACCGGCGCGGGTTGATAGGTGCCGGCGGGGAGTCGCGCCGCGATGGACAGCCGGTTCCAGGCGTTGATCGTCGCCACCGCCAGCGTCAGGTCGCACAGCTCCTTCGCGGTGAAGTGCGGTCGCACCGCTTCGTAGACCGCGTCGGGCACATGGGCGCCGGCGACGAGCGTGACCGCCTCCGTCCACTCCAGGGCGGCCCGCTCCCGCGGGCTGTAGTAGGTGCTCTCGCGCCAGGCGTCCAGTCCGTACAACCGCTGCTCTCCTTCACCCAGCGCGCGCAGATCCTTCCAGTGCATGTCGATGCAGTACGCGCAGCCGTTGAGCTGCGAGGCGCGCAGTCGCACCAGGTGCAGCAGCGACTCCTCCAGGCCGCAGGCGGCCACCTGCTGATCCAGCACGTCCATGGCGTCGTACACGCCCGGGGCGGCCTGGGCGTAATTAAATCGCGGTCTCATGGTCTCCTCCTCGCGTGAGGAGATGAAGCTACGAATAAGCGGATCTACCGAGAAGCTCAATTTTCGATATTTTAGCTGTACCACTTTCATGCCCAAGCGCGCCGGCACCATCCTCCTCGCCCTGCCGCCCCGCGACCCGGCGATGCCGGCCTACCGCTGGCTCGGGGAGGCGCTGCGCGCCGCCGTCCTGGACGGCCGCCTGCGCCCCGGCGCCCGGCTCCGCGCGACCCGTGATCTCGCGGGCTCCTATGGACTGGCCCGGGGCACGATCATCACCGCCTTCGCGCAGCTCCGCGCGGAGGGCTACATCGCCGGCCGGGTGGGCTCGGGAACGTACGTGAGCCGGGTCCTGCCCGACTACCTGCTCCAGGCGCCGCGCGCCGAGACGGTCCGCCAGGCGCCGCCGGCGGGCCGGCGGCGCCACCGTTCGGCGTTCGCCCGGCGAGTGCGGCCGTTCCCCGACCTCTCGCTCGCCCCGGCGCGGGCGTTCCGCACCGATCAGCCGGCGCTCGATCGCTTCCCGGCGAAACTCTGGGCGCAACTCGCCGCGCGGCGCCTGCGGCGGGTGACGACGTCGCAGCTGCAAGGGAGCGGTCCCCTGGGGTACCCACCGCTGCAGCAGGCGGTCGCCGACTACCTCCGAACCTCGCGCGGCGTCCGCTGCACCGCCGGCCAGGTCGTCATCGTGTCCGGCGTCCAGCAGGCGCTCGATCTCGCCGCGCGGCTGCTGCTCGATCCCGGGGACCGGGTGTGCATCGAGAACCCCGGCTATCCTGGCGCCGCGCTCGTATTCGAGGCGTACGGCGCGCGCATCGCCGCCGTCCCGGTCGATGACGAGGGCATGAGAGTGCCCGATGGACGGTTGCAGCGCGTGCGCCTGGCCTACACGACGCCGGGGCATCAATTCCCGCTGGGCGTCACCATGAGCCTGCGACGGCGATTGGCCCTGCTCGAGTGGGCGCGGCGCGGTGGCGCGCTGCTCTTCGAGGACGACTACGACAGCGAGTACCGCTACGCCGGGCGTCCGATGCCCGCGCTGCAGGGACTGGATCGCCACGGGCTGGTGCTGTTCGCCGGGAGCTTCAGCAAAGTCTTGTTTCCCTCGCTGCGGCTGGGCTACCTGGTGCTACCCGAGGATCTCGTGGATCCCGTCCGGGCGGCGCTCTCGATCTCGACTCGTCATGCCCCGCTGCTCGATCAGGCGGTGCTGTGCGATTTCATCACGCAGGGGCATTTCGGACGCCACCTGCGGCGCATGCGTGAGGAGTACGCGCAGCGCCGCGCGGCGCTGCTGGAGGGAGTTCGTGAGCGGCTGGCAGGATCGCTCGAGATCATCGGCGTGGAAGCCGGCCTGCAGGCCGCCGGGTGGCTCGCCGGCGGGCGACGCGCCGTCGCGGCGGCGCAGGCGGCAGCGCGCCGCCACATCGAGGTGACGCCGCTCGACCGGTATTACCGGGGAGCCGTGCGGCGGCAGGGGTTGCAGCTGGGCTTTGCGGCGGTAGATACGCAGGAGATCCAGCGCGGCGTCCGGGAGCTCGCCGCGGTCCTCCAGGGAGGCGATGCCGATGGTGATCACCGACGCTGAGTCGTTCCTCGCCTACCTGGCGAGAATTCGCGGGCGGACGCTGGCCGTTGCGCGCGCCATCCCCGAGGATCGTCTCGAGTGGCGCCCACACGAGGGGGCCTTCTCGTTCGGCGACCTGCTCCGCCACCTCGGCTCCACCGAGCGATACATGTTCGCCGAGAACGCGCGGCTCGAGCCCGCCCGCTATCCGGGGCACGGGCGCGAGCTGGCCGACGGATACAGCGCGGTGCTCGAGTACTTCACCCGGACGCACGAGGAAGCAGTGGCGATCTTCACCGCGCTCTCGCCGGCCGACCTCCAACGCAAGTGCGTGACGCCGGGCGGCGCAGAGCTCCCCGTCTGGAAGTGGCTCCGCGCGATGGTCGAGCACGAAATCCATCATCGCGGGCAGATCTACGTCTACCTGTCCATGCTCGGCATCCACGGGCCACCGCTGTACGGGCTGACTTCGGAGGAAGTCCGCGCGCGGAGCATACCGCTGTGATCCCGCACCGCATGCTCGGCGTGTCCGTCGTGCTCGGCGCGATGGCGGCGACGGCGCCAGGCCAGCAGCCGGTGCCGTACGGCACCGACCCCCGTCCCGGCATCGCCGCCGGCCGGCTCGAGGCGCACGTGCTGTACGATTCGACCTACCGCCGCCCGCGCCGCATCTGGCTCTACACGCCCCCCGCATACGACGCCCGACGCGCCCTGCCCTACCCGCTGGTGCTGGCGTTCGACGGCGACAACTACCGCGACACGATGCCCCTGCCGCTGATCCTGGACACGCTGCTCGCCGCCCGGCGCGCCCCCGCCTTCGTGGCCGTCCTGGTCGACGACTCGAGCGACGGCGCACGCATCGCCGAGCTCGGCAATGCCGCCCGGATGGCGGACTTCCTGGCGCGACAGCTGGTGCCCTGGGTGCGTCACGGGTGGAACGTCACGCGGGATCCGCACCGGGTGATCGTCACCGGCTCGAGCGCCGGCGGACTCGCGGCCGCCTACGTGGCCTTCGCGCGGCCCGATCTGTTCGGGAACGTGTGGTCGCAGAGCGGCGCGTTCTGGCGCGGCGCCGAGGGCTCGAACGGACCGCCTTGGGAATGGCTCACCCACGAGGTTCAGGCTGTGCCCCGGAAGGACGTCCGCGTCTACCTGGACGTCGGGGAACTGGAGGATCATCCCACGTTGGGAGGCAGTGGCCCCAATTTCCGGGACGCCAACCGCCGGTTCCGGGATGCGCTGAAGGCGAAGGGGTACGAGGTGACCTACACCGAAGTCCCCGGGGGCAACCACGCCGAGCGGTGGTGGAGGGTGCGGCTCCCCGACGGGATCGTGGCGCTGAGCGCCGGGTGGCCGTGAGCGGCCGCTCGTCCGGGGACACGGGCCGGCCGTGCGCAGAGTGGCACCCGCGCGCGGCCGGCCCGACTCCGTTACAGCTTGTGGATTCCGATCGCCGAAAGGTGCACGTCGAGGTTGTGGTTCACACGGTAGCCGACGATCCCCGCCGCGTCCACGTTGGCGGCCGCGGTGGAAAACACCTCGGTCCCGTTGACCGTGAAGCTGGCCTTGCCATCCTTGATTTGGACCGCGAGCTCGTTGGTCGCCGCGCCGGCGCTATCCGCCTTGTGGACCGCCGCATTCGCGGTCCAGGGAACGACGGCGGTCGGTTTGTTGGCGTATCCCGCGCGTCGCCAGATGCTGAACTCGCCGGTGCCCCGGACAATGAGGTAGGTATAGGACTGGGCCGAATCGGCCAGGTGCTTCCCGCCGACGATCAGGCCGTAGGCCTCGGGGTGCATCGGCGCCTTGGTCTGCGTGAACGTGGCGACGGTGTGATAGTTGCCGCTGGCCACGTCGGCATCGCGCCACATGATGGCGGCGGGCCCCATCGTGGCGTGGTAGCCGCCTCCCATGGCCACGAACTTCACCGTGGCCGTCGGGGCATTGCGCTCGGTCCGGACGTTCCAGCCTTCCGGAAACACGCCCCCGCCCTGCACCGAGCGGTCGGGGTCGCCCTGCTGTGCCGCCAGGCCCCCGGAGACGAGCACCAGGGCCGTGGCGACGAAGGAAATCCGGTTCATGCGTGCGATTCCTTTTGAGAGAGGGGTCGGACGGCGCGTCCCCGCCTTGCGTGGGGGGAGCCGGGCGGATGATCATACCCGAGCCGTCACTGCAAGATAACTCCGGGAGGGGTCCGTGACCGAGCGATTCGACCTCCAGTTCCGCACCACCGCCCATACCGCGCTCCGCATCGCCGCGGGCCTGACCTACTTCTCGCATGGGGCGCAGAAGCTGCTCGGGTGGTTCGGCGGTGTCGGGCCCAATGGCGGCACGGCGGAGCTGATGAGCCGGTTCGGCGCGGCGGGCGTCATCGAGCTCGTGTGCGGCGCGTGCCTGGTGCTTGGCCTGTTCACCCGGCCGCTGGCCGTCATCGCCTCCGGAGAAATGGCGGTCGCCTATTTCTGGATACACGCCGGACGCAGCGGGAGTACGTGGTGGTGGCACAACCGCGGCGAGCTCGTGCTGCTCTACTCGTTCATCTGGCTGCTGTTCGCGGCCTGGGGTCCGGGTCCGCTCAGTCTCGACGCGTGGATCCGCAAGGGGCATCCCTCCCACCAGGCTGACCGCCAATCACTCCGGGACCTATGACCAGGTTTCTGCTGCTCGCCCAGCTGCTCGCCTCCGCCTCGAGCGCCGCCGCCCAGTCGGCGTGGCGGCTGGTGCAGACCACCGACGAGCTCACCGCCGCAAGCGACACCCGCTTGATCCTGCGCGAGGACGCCTGGCCCACCGAGCCCCCGAAGGCGGCGGACTCCTACCGCGGGGCCACGCTCGTCGTCGTCTGCGGACACCGGTTGCCCAGCGACACGGGCCGAACCCTTCTCTTTTCCGCCGACCAGCCGATGCAGCCGTTCGGCGGCGACTTTGCCTATGTCGAGCTCCGATTCGACTCGGACTCGCAGACCACCAAGGCGTATTTCACGACGCTGCCGGCCAGCGGCGGCATCGCGGTCGAATCGGGACGGAGCGTCCCCCGGTATGTCTCGTTCCTCGGCTCGGAACAGAGCCCGTATTTCTCGCCCCTGATCTTCGCGAGACTGCTCACCGCCGATCGGGTCACCATCAGGTATCGCGCGTTCAGCAGCGACCGGACCGCAACGTTTCACGTCGCCGGCCTGGCCGCAGCCGTGGTCAAGTTGACCGAATGCCGGTGGACGCAGTAGACCTCCCTGCGCTCGGCCGCGTGACTCTTGATGCTCGATGCCAGGACTGACGCGGCACGCACAGCGGTCGATGCCATCAATGTCGCTGAGTTCTCCACCGCCGGACGCCGGGCCCTGCCGGATCTGCGGCGGGTCACTCCAGCCGGTGCACTCTCGGCGCCGACTCAGGCTGATGCGCTGCCGATCCTGCCACGTCGTCTGCCAGGAGCCCGAGCCGTCGCCCGCCGCACTCGCCGCCGGTTTTGATGCCGCCTACTTCACGGCCGGCGAGGGCGATGGCTACAGCGACTATCTCGCCATGGAGAGGAGCCTTCGGCGCCAGGCACGCCGACGGCTGCGGGAACTTCCCCGTCTATTGCCCGGAAGGCACCCGCGCCTCCTCGATGTCGGGTGCGCGGCCGGTTTCCTGCTCGATGAAGCCCGGAAGCTGGGCTGGCACGTGACCGGCGTCGAGTTGAATGCGGCGATGGCCACAGTGGGCCGCGAGCGGCTCGATCTCGACATCGTGACCGGTTCACTGGACGACATGCCGGTGACCGAGCCGTTTGATGCCGTCTTCATGCTGAACGTGCTCGAACACCTGGCGGCGCCGCGCCATGTTGAAGGCCAACTGGCCCGGCTGGTCAGGTCCGGCGGGATCCTGGTGATCGAGACCTGGGATGAAGCGTCACTCGTCGCCCGACTCCAGGGTGGACACTGGCACCAGTGGTCGCCACTGGTGCCCTACTACCATGTACGGCGATCCCTGGATGCGCTCTTTGCAGCGGAGCGGTGGGAGCGTGGCTGGTGGCGGCGGGCAGTGAAGTGGATTCCGGTATGGCGCGGGCTCGAGATCCTCGGCGTTCAGCACGGGGCCCGGCGGCGCCACCGGGCTCCATGGTGTTGGGAGATCCCCTACGCCGCCGGCGACCTGGTGCTGGCAGGCTATCGTCGCCGCTGACCCCAGGCAGCTCTCCTGTACGCCTGGATCCGGAAGAGAGCTGCCGGATACGGGGTCTTGAGAACCGCTTGAGACGGCTATCCCATTGTGCCTCCGGACTCGTACCGGAGGCACGCATGGCCGACCCTCGACGTGAGTTGACATTCCTGCTCGCCGGTCCCGAGCGGCGCATGTTGCGCTGGATCGCCGCCCGGTTGCCGGGGTGGATCACACCCGACCAGCTCACGGCGCTCGGCGTGCTGGCGGCGACTGCGACGGCGGCGGCGTACGCGCTGTCGGGACTCCACCCCGGATGGCTCTGGGGCGCGAGCGCCGCGCTGGTCGTGAACTGGCTGGGCGACAGTCTCGACGGCACGCTGGCGCGTGTGCGCGGCACCGAGCGGCCGCGTTACGGCTACTACCTGGACCACGCCGTGGACGCCTATGCGACCGCCGCGATCGGCATCGGGTTGGGGCTCTCGCCCTACGTCAGCCTGGGCGTCGCCCTGGGACTAGTCGTCGTCTATCTCTGGCTGTCCATCAACGTCTATCTCGAGTCCACTGTGTTTGGCGCCTTCCGGCTGGCGTACGGGCGGCTCGGGCCCACCGAGGTGCGCCTGATGCTGATCGCGGTGAATGCGGCTCTCGCGTTGCACCGGCACGTCCCCGCGCTCGCGGCCGTGCCGATCCGCCTGGTGGCCGACGGGCTGTGTGTCGCCCTGGCACTCGCGATGCTCTGGTTGCTCGTGAACCGCTTCGCGCGCAATCTGCGCGATCTCGCGCGCCTCGAGCCCGCCCCACGCTAGGAGCGGTCGTCGCGCCGTGGCACGCATCCCACAGCGGCGGCGCTGCGACCCTCTACTTGCGGCCCGGCGGGAACGCTGAAAATTTCCCGTCGTGCCGCAGGAAATGTTACGGTGAAGCCGACCCTCGTCGCGATCGCCGACGGCGCCAGTGTCGGCGCGGGTGACAAGCTGCACGTGCAGGGGGTCTTCGACACCATCTTCGCGGACACCTTCCCGGCGGTTCACGCCCGCATGGTGGTGGTCGTCCGCCTGCAGCTCGAACGCGCCGACGACTCGCGCGAGCACACCGTACGCGTGCGCCTCGAGGACAACGCGGGACGGCGCATCTTCGAGCAAACCGCCCGCGCGCGCGTCGGCCACGTCCCGCGCGGTGCGGCGCCCGCCACCAATCTGATCTACCAGCTCACCAACACCACGTTTCGCGGGCCGGGGCGCTACCGGTTCCTGATCGACGCGGGGCCGAGCCACGTGGACCTGCCGCTCAGGGTCCTGGGCAGAGAAACGTGAGCGGGGAGGTGAACCTCGAGCAGGGCATGGCCCTGCTCGTCGATCTGTCCCGGGCCGACCGGACGACCGGGGGACTCGAAGTCGGCGCCCTGCTCGAGGCCTGGGGCTTCGTGCACGGCGGACCCGTGGATACCCAGGAGCCGGAACAAGCGCTGTTCTGGATCCATCCGGAGCACCCCCAGCTGCACATGACCGTGCCGATCGGCGGGCCCCTGCCGCGCTTTGTCGTCGATTACGCGGCCCACCTGATCCGGACCCTGCAAACGGAATGAATCGCGTGCTGCGCGGGCTCCTCGACTCGCTGCGTCCGCCTCCCCCCTACCACGTCCGGCTGCATTGGCCGCCGCCGCGACCCGATGGCGTGGAATGGTGGCTGGCCAACTTCGAGGAGCTGCCCGGGTGCATGGCCCAGGGCACCTCGATGGGTGAGGCGGAGGCGAAGCTGTGGCGCATCCTGCCGGGCTACCTGCGCCAGCTCCGGCGGCGCGGCGTGCCGCTGCCTGCCCCGCTCACCGCACCCGCAGCGTCCATCGAGGGCATCAGCGTCGTGCTCGCACCCGGCGGCGTCCAGGCCCAACCGGCCGAATCCGGCGCCACGCTCCCCATGGGGGCAGTCGGAGAGCTCCGGTCGGTCGCGGCCCGCGCCGACGTAGTGCTCGTCGGATCCTAGACGCGGCCGAGCCGCCGCGGACCCTTCACGAGCCGCCGTACCGTTCTGAACACCCGCGCCCACATGGCCGGGGTGAGCTTCCCCGTGTTGGTATTCTGCGGGCTCGGGTGGTAGGAGGCGACGAGCATGGTGCCGTCGGGGAGCGGCGTGACGGCCCCGTGCGCGAACCGGGGACGCTCCCCTGCCGGAAGGCGATCCCACCACCGGGAAGCCTTCAGGAAGGAGTCGTGGGCGATCCGGCCGAGCACGAGGATGACGCGCTGCCGCGACAGCAGCGCGAGCTCGGCAGTCAGGTAGGGGCGGCAGCGCGCCAGCTCGGCGGGGAGGGGCTT
>DATGDE010000250.1:0-14716 GCA_035311125.1 Gemmatimonadales bacterium | reverse complement strand
CCCCACCGGTGCGAAGGTCGTGCACGTGAAGGTGCAGAACGGGAAGCCGGTTTCCATCGAGGATTTCGTGACGGGGTGGCAGCTCGGCGACGGCTCCCGCTGGGGACGGCCGGTGGCGGTGCTCGCGATGCCGGACGGGTCGGTCCTGATCTCCGATGATGCCGGCGGCCGGATCTGGCGGGTGACGTACGGGAAGTGAGGGGGAGGGCGGTGGAGGACGGTGGAGGTTGGTGGAGGTTGTGGAGCAGGGTTACGGCTAGGGGTGGGGAGGATCGTTGGCCAGGCGGCCGGCGACGTAGTCGCGCGCCCGCTCGAGCGTCGCGTCCCGCCCCGCGAGAAAGTCCGAGACCTTTTGTGTCACGGGAAGCTCCGGGGCGATGCCCCGTCCCTGGATTTCGTTGCCGTCCGGAAACGCGTCACGCGTGACGGTGAGCTGCAGCCACCAGCTCTTGTAGAGCCGGAACTCCCCGATCTGTCCCGCACTGCCGGCCGTGGCCTGCCCCACGATCGGACCCCGCCCCGCCTCGCGGAAGGCCACCAGCAGATCCTCCGCAGCACCGCCCGTGCGTGACGAGGTGAGCACGGCCACGGGACCCGTGAACACCGGCATGTCGGTTCGCGCCGGCACCGTGTCGGGGGGCGCCTCGAACCATGCCCCGATGGAGTCGGGCATGTCCCGCCCACGGTAGGCGGGACGGTACTGAGGCGTGCGCCAGCGCATCGTGATGAGCGGCTGCGAGACGAGCCGCCCGAGGATCCGGTAGCCCGTCTCCCGACCCCCGCTCGTACCCTCGTGCTCGCGCAGATCGAGAATCAGACCGCGGACGCGGGCGAAATCGGGGAACGCCCGGTCGAAGCGGCGCGCGACATCGGGGTCGGCGAACGACGACGCGCGGACCCAGACGATGCCGTCCGTCAGCGTATCGACCTGGAGCGGGGGCGGCGCGAGCGGCCAGTCCTCGGTGAACGACAGGCTGCGGGTGACGCTAGCGCCGCGCTCCTCTCCGCCCGGGAGGCGGAGCTGCAGATGGATCGCCGTCCCTTTCTCTCCCTCCAGCATCCGTGACACGGCCAGCTCCCAGCGCGTCGCATCGGTCGCCGCGGAGACCTCCGGCAGCACCGAATCCCTGATCCAGCGCTCCGCCGGGATCCCCTGCACGGCGAGGATTTCCGCGTCGCGCTCCGGCCGGGCCACCCGCAGCTCGTCGTTCTCGGCGTAGTCCACGAGGAAGGGACGACGCTCGATGCCGCGCAACATGAGCGGCGGTCGTCCCCAGCGTGCGCCGACGGCGGAGGGGGGCACGACGGCGGCCCGGCCGTCGTGCAGCAGCGCGACGAACCGGCGCAACCGGCGAAAGAAGACGAGGTCGCTCTGGCGCTCGGGAGCCGCGCTCAGCACGGCGCTCAGGGCGGAGTCCCAGTCGGCCCGCACCCGGTCCCAACCGGCTGCGTTGTAGCGCGCCTCCGCCCAGACGGCGGCGGCGAGCCTGTCCCGTTCGACGGGCATGAGCTGCTGGGCACCGAGTGGTGCCCCCCAGAGGGCGAGGGGGGCGCACAGCATCCACGCAAGGCGGGGGCGGGACGGCATGTCCCTAATCTATTTCCTTCCTCGCGCTAATCGCGTCCCACGCGGCGTCGCGGCACAGCTGCACGCCCGCGCTCGTCACGCCCCAGTCCCGGCCGAGAATCCGCTCCATCGCCACCTGCCACACGCCGAGCCACGCACCGGCGAGCACGTCGACGCCGCCCGCGCGCACGGTGCCGTTGGCCTTGCCGCCGGCGATGAGGCCTTCCAGGGCGCCGCGGAACTCGCGCGCGGTGGCGCGCGACGGCTCATCGAGCAGCGCGGCGTTGTCCTGGAAGAAGAACAGCCGGACGACCGCCGGCTCGCGGAGCGCCCCGTCCACGAGCAGGGTTCCGAGGCGGGCGAGCTTGTCGCGGGGCGGACCGGCGGTAGTGTCGGCCTCCCGCACCAGCTTCGTCGCCCAGCGCGCGGCGCCGCGGTACAGCTCGTTCAGGAGCTGCTGCTTTCCCGGGAAGTGGCGGTAGATGGTGCCTTCGGCGATTCCTGCTCGGCGGGCGATCTGCGGAATGGTGCTCGGGTGGTAGCCCTGCGTCGTGAACAGGTCGAGCGCCGCGCGCACCAGGCGCTGCCGGGTGAGGTCTGCCTGCTTCACAGGCGGGCGAATCTAATGGAATGCATGGGCTTCCGCGCGCTTCCCGCACCTCGCCGGGCGGGCTAGCTTTCGGCGCTTTTCCGGTCCGCCCACGTCTGCCCGGAGATTTCCGCGACTATGCGCATGCTGGTACTGGGTGCGGGGCTTCAGGGCTCCGCCTGTGCCTTCGACCTGCTCCAGCAGGACGCCGTCGAACAGGTCACCCTGGCCGACATTCAGCCCGATCGCGCCGCCGCGTTCGTCAAGGGGTTCGCCGGCAAGAAGCTCGCGCTCGCGAAGCTCGACGTGCAGGATGCGGCGGCCGTGCGCACCGCGATGCACGGGCATGCGGCGGTGATGAGCGCGCTGCCCTACTACTACAATCTCGACGTCACCCGGGCCGCGGTCGAGGTGGGGCTGCACTACGCCGACCTGGGCGGCAACACCGAGATCGTCTTCAATCAGAAGAAGCTCGACGCCGAGGCCGGAGCCCGGAATGTGTCGGTCATACCCGACTGCGGGCTCGCCCCCGGCATGGTGAACATCCTGGCGGCCGAGGGCATCCGTCGCGTCGGCGATGCGGAGTCGGTGAAGATCTACGTCGGCGGACTGCCCCAGCACCCCGAGCCCCCGCTCAACTACCAGATCGTGTACTCGCTCGAGGGCGCGCTCGACTACTACACGACTCCCTCGTGGGTGCTGCGTGAGGGCAAGCCGGCGCGCGTCGATGCGCTCTCCGAAATCGAGACGCTGGTCTTTCCGCCGCCGGTCGGCACCCTCGAGGCGTTCCACACGGGCGGCGGCATCTCCACCATGCCGTGGGCCTACGAAGGCCGCGTGCGGACCATGGAGTACAAGACCCTGCGCTACCCCGGCCACATGGCCATCATGCGTCCGATCCGCGAGCTCGGACTGCTCGACAACACCCCGATCAAGGTGAAGGGCAAGGAGATCGTGCCGCGCGACGCCTTCATCGCCGCCGTGTCGCCGAAGCTCACCAAGCCGCAGGGGCGCGACCTCGTCGCGCTGCGCGTGGACGTCCACGGCCGGAGCGGCAAGCGGGCGTCCTGGCAGTTGCTCGACTATTACGACGCCGCGCGCGGGATCAGCGCCATGATGCGCACGACCGGGTACTCCCTGTCGATCACCGGCCTGATGCAGGCGGATGGGCGCATCACGGCCCGGGGCGTGCACACCCCCGATGAGGCCGTGCCGTTCGACGCCTACGTCGCGGAGCTCAAGAAGCGCGGGGTGGAGATCCACGAAGTCGGCTGAGCCATTCCTGAGGATCTCTTCATCCCGGCTTGCGGCGCGCTTGCCGCGCCCCGTATTTGCGTTCACCCCATGACATTGGACTTTCGCGCCCTGTGGGAGGTCGCTCTCCCTTACCACCAGTTCGTGCAGGAAGCCGCCAGCAACCACGATCTGTGGGCCGGGATGTACCGCATCGCCAGGATCCCGGATTGGGCCCTCGACGCGGCGCGGTCCACCGGCACGAAGCACCATCTCCTGGTGCTCGCCGAGGACTGGTGTGGGGACGGCACGAACACCATACCGTACCTGGCGAAGCTCGCCGACCAGTCTCGCAGCCAGGAGGTGCGCGTCCTGCGGCGTGACGAGCACCCGGAGGTGATGGATCGCTACCTCACGGACGGCGCGCGCTCGATCCCCATCGTGATCGTGCTGGACCGCGACTTCCGGGAGCTGGGGCACTGGGGACCGCGGCCGGTGACGCTGCAGGCCTGGGTGCGGGAAGCCCGCCAGAGCGTCGACCGGGCCAAGCTCTATCCCCAGATCCGTCGCTGGTACGCGAGGGACAAGGGCGAGTCGACACTGCGGGAGGTGTTGGCGCTGCTGGAACGGAAGCCGTCAGTGATCAGCCGTCAGCCATCAGCTGAGGTGCTCCGCACTGGCTGAACGCTGATGGCTGACGGCCGATGGCTGACAGCCTTCAGTAGCTCCACGTACTCCCGAACAGGAACTGCCACCCGTCCTTGCCGAACCCGGCCCCGCCGACCAGGACCGTGTTGCGGCCGAACCGCAGCATCAGCTCGCCGCCGCCGCCCGAGTGCAGGCCCTGCGTCGTGAAGCTCAGCGAGCTGCCGGACGCGAACACGCGGCCGACATCGTAGAACCCCACGACCTTGACCTCGAAGAGCGTAGGCGCGTACAGCAGGGCGTAGCGCGCCTCGAAGCCGCCCAGCAGTTTGCCGGGCCCGATGAAGCGCGAATCGTAGTAGCCCCGGAGCGAGCGGTAGCCACCCACTCCCACATAGGGCCGCCCCGACGACTCGATCACCTGCATCGTCGAGATGCTGGGGGCTCCGCTCATGCGCTCACCGAGGATGCGGCCGGCCAGCACCAGCCGCTCGAGCGGGTGGACGTACGCCTGAACGCCGAACGTGGCGCGGCTGTAGTGTCGCGCTCCGGCGATCAGCGCTTCGGCAAGGACGCCGGCGTGGGGATCGATTTCGTTGTCGCGCGAGTCGGCCACGAGACCAGCGCGCAGCGCGGCGTCGTTGAACGGGGCCGTGTCCGCCACGCCGGCCGCGCGGTCGCGTGCGAACAGGCCATCGCCGGGGAGGGTGCGAAACGTCGTATGCTCGAGCGTCCCGCCGACGAGGACGCGCAGCGGACCCACCACACGACGCTGGATCGTCAACCGGGCCAGCTCCGAGCTGCGGCTCACCCGGTAGAAGTAGGGAGTCGTCGGCGTGACACTGTCCTGGTCATAGGGGGTGTCATTGCCGATGCCGAAATACCCCAGACGGTTGGCGCGCAAGGCATCGAAGGTGAGGCCCACGCGCCACCCATCCCACAGCGCGGGCGCCTGGGCGTCCAGCTCCACCAGGTAGCTGCCCTTGGTGCTGGCGCCGCCGGTAAGCGTGATCGCGGCGCGGTTCGGCTCGGGACGCTCGCGAAATCCGATCGGACTGTACACGCGCCCGTAGCCTGCCAGCCACCAGCCGTCGATGCCGCTGTAGTAGCCATAGGGCGTGTACGTGAAATCCCAGTACGGCTTGGGCTCCGGCTGCGCCTGGGCCCGTACGCCGTGCGGCGCGGCGCCCGCCGCGGCCAGGAGCAGCGTGAGCAGTCGTCGCGCGCTCAATTCGGGACCGGTCCTTCGTAGAGGGGGACCGAGTCCACGAACCGGGCCTGCGTCCCATCGTGCACCGCAAAGCGGCTGGCGTACAGCGACGCCGAGCCGAACTCGCCGCGTTTGTTGACGGCGTAGAAGTTGAGCTGGTAACGGGGCTTGCCGTCCGGCGTGAGGAGGCGCGGCTCGCTCAGCCGCACGGCTCGTCGCAGGGTCTCGAGGCAGGCGTCGGTGGGTTTCATGCCGCGCCGCATCTGGTCCACGGTCAGAAAGGCGCCGCACACCATAATGTTCGCCTCGCCGAGACCGGTGGAGCCCGCGGCGCCGATCTCGTTGTCGCAGTACTGGCCGGCGCCGATGATCGGGCTGTCGCCCACCCGGCCGGGGATCTTCCACGCGAGCCCGGCGGTGGTGGTCACCGAGGCGATGTCGCCCGTCGGCGTGACGGCATTGCAGTTGATCGTGCCCGTGGGCGGGTGCACCACCATGGGCGTGTGACCCGGCACGTCCTGCCAGTTGTCGGTGGGGCTCAGGTTGGCGCGCCACTCGAGCCACGCCTGCCGCGAGGCGTCGGTGAGCAGGTCTTCTTCCTTGAAGCCGTAGGAGAGGGCGAACCGTTTGGCGCCCTCCCCCATGAGATAGATGTGTTTGGTGTACTTGAGGACGAGCTTCGCCACCTCGGAGGCCGTCTTGATGCCCTCGAGGGCGCCCACGCCGCCGGCCCGCTTGCTGGGGCCGTGCATGCAGGACGCGTCGAGTTGCACCACGCCGTCGGCGTTGGGCAATCCGCCGTAGCCCACCGATTGATCGTTCGGATCGAGCTCTTGGATCTTCACCCCTTCGACGACGGCGTCGAGGGGGTCGGCCCCCTGCAGCAGGAGGTCGAAGGCCTTCTGGACTGGCCGCAGGCTGTTGGCGGAGCTGATGACGACCGGCTGCGCCGCCCAGGCGCGGCGCGGCGGGAGCGGCCGGGGCGCGCGCAGCGGATGGGGGATCCCCAGCGCCCCGGCGGCCGCGAGCCCGCCCGCCGTGGACGCGAGAAAGTCACGACGCGAAACGTCTTGAGTCACGGACGACTCCGATGCGATGGTGATTGGACGGCTGGTGTTTTAGCCCCGGCTCTCCGCGCTGTCAACTTGTGGAAGCCCCGGCGGGATTCTACGTTCTGGCCGTGTTTCCTTATGATCCCCCGAGCCCGCGCGCCGTGGTCGGCTGGATCCTCGGGGCCGCTGCGGCGATCGCGGTCCTCGCCCTTCTGCTGGTGCTGATCCTCACCGGCCACATCGAGTGGAGGCTCGTCGTCCTGATCGGGATGCTGTGGGGAGCGTGGGGTTTCCTCGGCGGGCTGTTCACGTCGCTGTTCGAGCCGGCCGGCCAGTTCGTCCTGAACCAGCTCGCCGGCAGCGTGGCATTGCCGGATGCCACCTCGTCCCTCGACGAGGAGACGGCGCGTCTCGAGCGGCTGCTCGCCCAGGGTCTCGAGCGTCACCACGAGATCCTCGTCGGCGTCCGCCTCGCCGAGGTCTACCGCGTCAACCAGCACGATGCGGTCAAGGCGGAGGCGCTGCTCGCCCGGCTCCGTGCCAAGTACCCCGATGCCCCCGAGCTCGCGCATGCCGGAACCGGTTGACGTTTCGATCGTCATCCCGGTGTTCGACGAGCGCGACAACGTCGGGCCGCTGGTGGCCGAGATCGCGGCGGCGCTCGCCGGTCGTCGGTATGAGATCGTTGCGGTGGACGACGGCTCGACTGACGGGTCGCTCGAGACGCTCAAGGCGCTGAAGCGCACCCATCCCGGTCTGCACATCGTCTCGTTCGCGGCCAATGCGGGCCAGACCGCGGCGTTCGCCGCCGGATTCCGCGCGGCGCGCGGCGCTGTGATCGTGACCATGGACGCCGACGGCCAGAACGATCCGGCCGACGTGCCGGTGCTGCTCGAGGCGCTCGAGCGCGGCTCCGCGTCCGCGGTCGCGGGCTACCGCGAGCGGCGCCACGACTCCGCCTGGAAGCGGCTGCAAAGCCGCATCGCCAATGGCGTGCGCAACCGGCTGAACCATGAGACGATCCGGGACACCGGCTGCTCGCTCAAGGCGTTTCGCGCCGAGGTGCTGCGCGAGCTGCCGCTGTTCACGGGGATGCACCGCTTCCTGCCCACGCTCGTCAAGATGCGTGGCGGCACCGTGACCGAAGTCCCCGTGCGCCACCGGCCGCGCCGCAGCGGCCGCACCAAGTACGGGATGTGGAACCGGGTGTTCCGCTCCCTCGCCGACGCGTTCGCGGTGCGCTGGATGCAGCGCCGCCAGCTGCGCTACCGCGTCTCCGAAGAGCTGCCCTAACCAGGATGCCCATGACGCCTCCTCCCGCCGCGGCTCCCCGGCAACCCCGTCTCGACCCGGCGATCTTCAACCTCCCGGTGGCCCGGATGCGCGAGGGCTATTACTCCGACAAGTACTTCGTGCGCGCCCGCGACGTGCTGATCGCGGACCGGCATCGGCCCCGCGTCACGATGCAGGTGTTCGGGAAGGCGCATGCGTACCTGGGCGGGTCGGACGAGGCGATCGCCATACTCAAGCTGTGCGCCCAGTCGTGGGAGGAGCTCGAGGTCTTCGCCCTCTACGACGGCGACGAGGTGGCCCCCTGGGAGACGGTCCTGCTGATCGAAGGTCCCTACGACGCCTTCGCCAACCTCGAAACCCTCTACCTCGGCGTGCTCGCCCGCCGCACGAAGGTCGGCACCAACACGCGCCGCGTGGTCGAGGCGGCGCGACCCAAGCAGGTCATGTTCTTCCCCGCGCGCCACGATCACTGGCTGGTCCAGACCGGCGACGGCTACGCGGCGCACATCGCGGGCGCGATCGGCGTGTCGACCGACGCGCAGGCTTCGTGGTGGGGGTCGGAGGGGATCGGCACCGTGCCGCACGCCCTGATCGCGGCCTACGGCGGGGACACGGTGCGGGCCTCGGTCAAGTTCGCGGAGTACATGGATGCCGAGACGCGGCTCATCACCCTGGTGGATTTCGACAACGATTGCGTCGGCACGTCGCTGCGAGTCGCCCGGGCCCTGGGTGAACGGTTGTACGGCGTGCGGCTCGACACCTCGGAGACGCTGGTGGACAAGGCGATCGTTCCCGAGATGGGCACCTTCCGGCCGACCGGGGTCAACCCGCAGCTCGCCTGGAAGGTGCGCCAGGCGCTGGACCGCGAGGGGTTCGCGCGCGTGAAGATCGTCGTGTCCGGCGGCTTCACGGTGGAGAAGATCCGCGCGTTCGAGGAAGAGGGCGTCCCGGTGGACATGTACGGCGTCGGGTCGAGCCTGTTCCAGGGCCGCTTCGATTTCACGGCCGACATCGTGCGGGTGGAAGGGAAGCCGCTCGCCAAGGTGGGGCGCGGCTACCGGCCGAATCCCCGGCTGGAGCGGGTCACCTGATCTTCCCCGGATAACGACCATGCAGGCGGGGACCCACAAGAAGATCGTCTACGGGGCCTTCGGCTGCGGCGGTCTGCTGGTCGTGATGGTCGTGGCCTCGTGGCTCTTCGTCGGGACGAGCGGCATCGAGACGGGGCAGTCCCAGCTGCCCGTCGCGCCGCTCGGGGCGAGCGCCGCGCTCGACTCGCTGTCGACTTACGATCTCGCCGCGCTGATTCCCGGACCGGCGCCGGCGGACAGCCCGGCGGTCGCCGCGCCGGCGACTGCCCGCTGGCGCGCGGCGCGCCGCGTCGTCGCGGTGTTCGGCGACACGTTTCCCCCGGACTCCTGGCAGGCGCAGGCGTGGCGCGGTGTCGGGCGCGACGTGGTCATCGAATCTGCGTCCGGCGCTCCTCCTCCGGAGGATTCCCAGCCATCCGGGCACGCCACCCTCGCCGCGGCCCGCTTTGCGCGCGAATCCGGGGACCCGGAACGGGCCCGGGCGGCTGTCCGGCTCGCCCTCCGCCGCGCCCGCGACCTCCAGGCCCGCTCCGACCTTCTGCGGGTCATCGCGGGGATCCGTCTGGAGCACGATGCGTACCTGATGATCGACCGGGATCCGCTGCTGGCGGAGCGTGACTCGGCGCGCCGGCTGGCCCGCGCCACTCTGGTGGCGCTCGACCGCCGCCTGGACGAGGTGCGCGCCGTGCGCGCCCTGATCGGCGCCGCCGGCGCCACGCCGGCCGGCGCCGCCGCGCTTACCGAATGGGCGCTGGACACGAGCGTCCCGGTCGCCGTGCGCGACGAGGTCATCCGCAGCATCGGGTTCGGCTGGGTACTCGATCCTCCCGAGATGAGCTTCGGCCTCGACTCGGTGCGGGTGGCCGCCGTGCGGCGACTGGCGATCGCCGAGCTGCCGCCGGACCTGCGCGGCACCCTGCAGGCCGTGACGCTCGGCAGTCCCGGGATGACGCGGCGCTTCGAGCTCGCCATCTCCTATCGTACCAAGCGCATGGAGTCGCTGGATTTGTGAAGAGCGACACCGCGCGTTCCGGTTGACACGCGCCGCACCTCCCGCAGAGATTCCTTTCGCAGCATCACCCCTGGTCTGGACGAGGAGCAGTATGGCGCGGGTCATCTTCTGGGACGTCGATACCCAGTACGATTTCATGCGGGCGGACGGCAAGCTGTACGTGCCGGACGCCGAGCACATCATTCCGAACCTCAAGCGGCTCACCGACTACGCCCACGGGCACGGCATCCGCATCGTGGCGAGCGCGGACGATCACGTCGAGGGACACCGGGAGCTGTCCGGCCAGCCGAACTTCAAGGACACGTTCCCGCTGCACTGCATGCGCGGCTCTTCGGGACAGAAGAAGATCCCGGAAACGTCGCTGGGCGATCCGCTGGTCATCGAGCCCGACCCCCAGGACCCGGAGGTCCTGGCGGATCTGGTGCGGGGATATCCGGGCCACATCCTCTTTCATAAGCACTGGTTCGATGTCTTCACCAATCCCAACGTGCTGCCCGTCGTGGATGCGCTCGCCCCCGAGGACATCGTGCTGTACGGCGTCGCGCTCGATGTGTGCAACCGCTACGCCATCGAAGGGTTCTTGCAGCACCGACCCGGCATCCGCCTGTTCGCGGTGACCGACGCCATGAAGCCGATCGACCGCGACGTGGGCGAGCAGATGCTGAGGGACTGGGGCGATGAAGGCGTGCGCCTGGTGAAGACGAGCGAGGTGGTGTTCGGCGGCCTGGTGGAGCAGCTGGCGCAGGCGGGCGCGTGAGCGCCCCCTTCGGGAAGTTCTTCCTCCCCGGCCCCACCGACGTCCACCCCGACGTCCTCGCCGCCCAGCTCCGCCCCATGATCGGTCACCGCTCCGGCGCGATGGAGCAGATGCTCAAGAAGATGGCCCCTCAGCTCCAGGCGCTCGCCCGTACTTCCCGGACCGTGCTGATCGGCACGACCTCGGCGACCGGGTTCATGGAGATGGCGGTGCGCAATGGCGTGCGCCAGCGCGCGCTCTCGATCGTGAACGGCGCGTTCAGCGAGCGCTTCGCGCAGCTCGTCGCCGCGGCCGGGAGGGAGTGCGTGCGCCTCGAAGTACCGCTGGGCGAGGCGGTCGAACCCGACCAGCTGCGCGATGCCCTGAAGCGGACCCCGGTGGATGCGGTCACGCTGGCGCACTCGGAGACGTCGACCGGCGTACTGCAGGACGTCGCGGCGCTCGCCCACGTGGTGCGGGAGTTCGACGATGTCCTGGTCCTCGTGGACGCCGTCACATCCATGGCCGGCAGCCCGGTCGAAACCGATGCCTGGGGCTTCGATTTTACGTTCACCGGATCGCAGAAGGCGCTGGCCCTGCCGCCGGGGCTGGCGCTCGGCATCGCCTCGCAACGGATGCTCGAGCGCGCCAAGACCCTCCCGGCCCGCGGGCTCTATTTCGACCTGCCGAGCTTCGAGCAGGCGATGTCCAAGTTCCAGCCGACCAACACGCCCGCGCTGTCGCTCTTCTACGCTCTCGACCGTCAGCTCGACCGCATCGACGCCGAGGGCGGCGTGGCGGCGCGCTGGCAGCGGCACGAGGCGATGCGGCTGTCGGTCGAGCGCTGGGCGCAGGCCAGGGGCATCGCCTATCTGCCGCGCGAAGGCCGCCGCGCCTGGACGGTGAGCTGCCTCAGGCTGCCCGCCGGCAAGAGCGCCAAGGACGTGGTCGGCAAGCTCAAGACGCAGGGGTGGACGATCGGGTCGGGCTACGGCGCCCTCAAGGACTCGACGATCCGCATCGGCCACATGGGCGACCACTCGGTGGCGTCGCTCGAGGAGCTGCTGCCGCTCGTGGGGGAGGCGCTGGCATGACGCTCCGCGTCGTCGTCGCCGACAAGATGGCTCCGGTGGGCCTCGAGCTGCTGGCCCGCACGCCCGGGATCGAGGTCGCCAATTGCGCCGGCAAGCCGCGCGAGGAGCTGGAACGGGCGCTCGAGGGCGGCCACGCCCTCATCGTGCGCAGCGAAACGCGCGTCACGGCCGATCTGCTGAACCGGGCGCCGCAGCTGCGGGTCATCGCCCGGGCCGGCATCGGGGTGGATACGATCGACGTGACGGCGGCGACGCGCCGCGGCATCGCCGTGATGAACGCGCCCGGGGCCAACACCGTCAGCGCCGCCGAGCACGCCATGGCGCTGCTGCTCGCCCTGGTGCGACACATCCCGTGGGCCGCGGAATCCATGCGGCGCGGGGAGTGGGACCGCAAGAAGTACGAGGGCACCGAGCTGCGCGGCAAGACGATGGGCATCGTGGGTCTGGGCCGGATCGGGGGGCACGTATCGCAGATCGCCCGGGCGTTCGGGATGAACGTCGTCGGTCACGATCCGTTTCTGCCGCCCGAGCGCGCCGCCGAGCTGCAGGTGAAGATCCTCCCGCTCGAGCAGCTGCTGGCGAGCGCGGACGTAGTGACGCTGCACGTCGCCTTGAGCGACCAGACTCGCCACCTGATCAACGCGGAGCGGCTGGCCCAGATGAAGAAGACCGCCGTGCTCGTGAACACGGCGCGCGGCGAGCTGGTGGATGAAGCCGCGCTCGTCGCCGCGGTCACCAACAAGCAGATCCGGGGCGCCGCGGTCGACGTCTTCTCGCAGGAGCCGCTGCCGGCCGACTCGCCGTTGCGCCAGCTCGACCGGGTGATCCTCACGCCGCACCTCGCCGCCTCCACGGCCGAGGCGCAGGACCGGGTCTCCCAGGAGATCTGCGTCGCGGTGCGCGACGCGCTGCTGGCGGGCGATCTCTCGACCGCCGTTAACGTGCCCGGCATCGGCGGCGACATCCTGCGCCGCGCCGCGCCGCTGCTGGTGCTCGCCCGGAGGCTGGGCCGGCTGGCGGCGGGGCTCGCCGCGGGCGAGGTCACCGGTGTCGAGGTCGCCTACGGCGGCAAGGACGAAGAGGCGGCTCGGCCGGTGCTCGTCGCCGCGCTCGAGGGCCTGCTCGCCGGACTGGGGCAGGGGCCGGTGAGCCTGGTCAACGCCCCCGTACTGGCGGAAGAGCGCGGCATCCGGCTCACCCGGCGCAGCGGGGCCCCCGAGCCCGGGTTCGAGACGTCGATCGGCGTGACGGTCGAGACGCGACGCGGCCATGTGCGGGTCGCCGGAGCGCTGGTGGGGAACAGCCACGGGCGCGTCATCCGGATCGACGAGTACCACGTGGATGTGGCGCCCGAGGGATGGCTGCTGGTCGTCAAGAACCGCGACGTGCCGGGCGTGATCGGGCGGGTGGGGACGTTGCTGGGCGAGTCCGGCGTGAACATCGCCAGCTGGCACCAGGGACGCGACGCGCGCGAGGGCGAGGCCCTCGCCGCGATCACCGTAGATCAGCCGCCCGGAGACGAGGTGCGCGCGCGCCTGGAGAAACTGCCGGACATCCTCGAGGTGAGGGTGGCGAACTTTGGAGAATGACGGGGGAGGGCGGTCGAAGACGGTGGAGGACGGTGGAGGTTAAACCGTCACACCCTCCACCAACCTCCACCGTCCTCCACCGTCCTCCACCGTCCTTCTTTAGTTCACCCGATGCAGCTCGACTCTCCGGTTCCGCGCTCGGCCCACGGCCGAGGCGTTGGTGTCCACCGGGTCGTCCTCACCGTAGCCGCGCGACACCACCTGCTCCGGGGGCACGCCCCGCTCGATGAGATAGCCGCGCACCGCATCGGCCCGGGCCTGAGATAGCCGCAGGTTGGCGCCGGCCGTGCCGCGGTTGTCGGTGTACCCCGCGACTTCCACGCGCTGGCCGGGATTTCCTTTGAGGCTCGCCGCCACCCGGTCCAACGCGCCCCGCGCCTGCGCCGTCAGCACGGTCTTGCCGGTTTCGAAGCTCACGCCTTCGAGCACGAGCGTCCGCTCCGCGCCGACGAACAGGGTGGGACAGCCGCTCGCATCCACCCGCTCACCGGCGACGGTCCCCGGGCACTTGTCGGCCGAGTCGACGACGCCGTCGTGATCCGCATCGGTGGGCGGCGGGCAGCCGGTCGCATCCACGATCGTTCCCGCGGGCGTGCCCGGGCACTTGTCCGCCGAGTCGATGATGCCGTCGTGGTCGCTGTCGCGCGGGCATCCCGATGCGTCCACCGGCTCGCCGGGCGGGGTATTGGGACACCGATCCAGGTCGTCGGTCACATGATCGCCGTCGGCGTCCTTGGGCAACGAGCAGCCACGCGCGTCCACCCGGTCGCCGGCCGGCGTGTCGGGGCACTGGTCCAGCCGGTCCACGATGCCGTCGGCGTCGGAGTCCTTGGGGAGCGCGCAGCCGCGGTCGTCGACCGCTTCATGGGGCGGCGTGGCGGGACAGGAGTCCAATCGGTCCACGACGCCGTCCCCGTCCGAGTCCTTCGGCCGCGAGCGGCCCAGCCATGTGCTCAGCCCGGCCTGCAGGGTGAAGTTCCAGTTGTTGGGTACGCTGGCGCTCTGGTTGTTGGGCGACGGGATGAAATCCTCGATGGCTTCAATGCGCGCCGCGAGGGAGGACCCCATGCCGAAGCGCAAACCGAACAGGCCGCTCACGCCGTCGTCCGACACGTTACCGGTCGTTCCATAGACGTTGTGCACGTAGCCGCCGCCCAGCAGCACCGCGACGGGGCCCGCGATGGGCCGGGCGTACACCAGACGGGCGTGCAGCGGGATGATTCGACTGTCCGCGACGAACGGTCCGGTGGTCGGCAGGTAGCCGCCGGTCCCTTCGAGCGCGAGGCCCGGCGCCACGAATACTCCCAGCCGGCCGCCGCCGCCGAACGAATTATCGAGTCCGAGCGTGCGGTCGAACCGGGTGAAGCGGCCGAACGCACCGAGCTCGAGCGTGCCGGGATCCTGGGCGGAGAGTCCCGCGGCTCCGAGTGCGGCGAGCAGGACGACTGCCGCAGGGATGCGAGCGCGCATCGCTGCCTCCTTTCGCATATGGGGGTGAGAACGACTGGGCGGGATTACCCCGGTTGCGTCTGGAGGAGTCGTGGAAAACAGGCGGGCCGGAAGCGTGTGAGGTGGATCACACTGAAGCAGGTTGCGAAGGACGGT
>DATGDE010000249.1:0-5264 GCA_035311125.1 Gemmatimonadales bacterium | reverse complement strand
GATGCTGACCGTCACGATGGGCAGCTTGCGTTCCGACGCCATGCGCCGCGCATAGGGCACGCTGAGGCGCAGCAGTCGCCCGTGGCCCGCGTTTCCCGCCGACCTGATGTCGATCGCCATCGTGGTGGCATCCCAGTGCGAGGGACCGCTGCTCGTGTTCGAGAAGATGTTCGAGTCGCGGCTCTTCTTCGTGGACAAGCTGATCGGGATGGGCGCGCGGATCGTGCTGTGCGACCCGCATCGGGCGGTGATCGCTGGCCCTTCGCCGCTGCGTGGCGGCGAAGTCGAGAGCCCGGACATCCGGGCCGGGATGGCGATGCTGCTGGCCGCCCTCGCCGCACAGGGGGATTCGGTGATCCACAACGTGGGCCAGATCGAGCGCGGCTACGAGCGCATCGACGAGCGGTTACGCGCCCTCGGCGCCCAGATCGAGCGGCGCGAGGATGGACGCTGAGCCGGCTGGACCGGTAGCCCCTCAGCGGGGGGCGCTGGCGGCCGGGCTCGTGGTCGAGGGCTCGGTGGGTGACGCCGCCGTCCCCCGGCTCGAGCTGGCTGAATGGGCCAGCCGCTACGGTCTCGTGGCGGGGATCACGACGCGGCAGGGCAGTTTCTCCCTCGGCTTGTGGAGCGGGGAGCCGATTGGCGCGGTCATGACGCGCTGGCGGGCGCTCCGCAAGGCGTTCGAGCCACGTTTCCCGACCCTGGTGCTGGGCCACCAGGTGCACGGCACGGATGTGCGCTGGCATGAGAGCCTCCCGCCGGGATGGCTGATGTTAGACGGGGTGGACGGCCATGCAACGCGGCAACCTGGCGTCCTCCTCGCGGTCACGGTCGCCGATTGTATCCCGGTGTATCTCGCTGCCCCCGAGCAGGGGGCGGTCGCCCTGTTGCACGCCGGGTGGCGTGGCGTGGCGGGAGGAGTGCTGGAGCAGGGTGTGGAAATCCTGGCGAGCCAATCCGGGACCACTCGGCGGAAGATTGTAATGCATTGCGGCATAGGGATTTGTGGCAACTGCTATGAAGTAGGTTATGAAGTCGCCGAAAAGCTCAACGGGAGGCCTGGAGAAGCGGGTCCGAGCTACGTGGACCTGCGCTCCATTCTCGCCGCCCGCGCCGCGAATCTGGGGATTCGTGAAGTCACGATTTCGACCTTCTGCACGGCGCACCACCGGGACCGCTTCTACTCGCATCGCGCTTCGGGAGGGAGCGACGGCCGCATGGTGGCCTATCTGGGGCGGCCGCGTCCGCAGGAGGGTGAAGAGCATTTGGCTTGACACTCCGGTGGGGTCGGGTACATTCCCCTTCGAAGCGGGCGAAGTTCAGCCCGCGCTTTTTTTTATGCTCACCGACAGCCTGGTCGAGGCATTTCGGGCCCGCCTCGAGGAACTGGGGCTCGATCTGGCCGACATTCGTCTGGGCGGCACGTCGAACCGGCCGCTCGTCCAAGTGCGCATCGACTGGCCCGCGGCGGACCCGGCGCGGCGCGTGACGGTGGAGGACTGCGCGCGCGCCAGCCGGACGCTGGAGGCCTGGCTGGACGGCGACGGGCCTCTGGGTCCCCGGTATCAGCTCGAAGTCTCGAGTCCGGGACTGGACCGGCCGCTCCGCTGGCACCGGCACTGGGTGCGGTTCGTGGGGCGCGAGGTCACGGCCAAGCTGGAAGGCCTGGGACGCGTGCGGGCCCGCATCGAGGCAGTACCGGACGAGACGACCGTCGTCCTCCGCCCGGAAGGACGCGAGCCGGTAACGCTGCCGCTCGCCGCCGTCCGGGATGCCCGGTTGGCGGTGGATTGGTAGCCGATCGCTGACGGCTCGCGGGCAATGACCGATGACTGACGACTGATGATTGGAACATACTGATGGCGAATACCACCGACGTAGTCTCCGCGATTCGCGAGCTGACGAGCAGCAAGCAGCTCGAGCGCGGCGAGATGATCGATCTCCTGAAGGACGGCCTGCACGCCGCCCTCGTCAAGCGGTACGGCCACAACGTGCGCGCCGAAATCGCGATCGACGAGCTCAAGGGCACGATCCGCATCGTCGTCCTGAAGACCGTGGTCGAGGCGATCGAGGACCCGGGAACGCAGGTGACGCTCGAGGAAGCGCGCTTCGAGGACCCGGACTTTCAGGTCGGCGACGTGCTCGAGGAGGAGGTGCCGTTCGCCGAGTTCGGCCGCACCGCGGTGCAGGCGGCGAAGCAGCGGATCATCCAGCGGGTGCGGGAAGGCGAGCGGTCGCGCATCCGCGAGGAATTCTCCGGCAAGGTGGGCGATCTGCTCCCGGGCGAGGTGCAGCAGATCGAGCGCGGCAAGATCGTGGTGATGCTGGCCAAGTTCCGCGAGGCGGAGGCGATCATTCCCTACCGCGAGCAGAACCACCGCGAGCACTTCCACCAGGGCGACACGATCCGCGCGGTGCTGAAGCGCATCGAGGAGACGCCCAAGGGCCCGCGTCTGATCCTGTCGCGCGCCGACCCGCTGTTCGTGAAGGCACTGTTCAAGATCGAAGTCCCGGAGATCCAGCAGCAGATCGTGGATATCCGCGCGACCGCGCGCGAAGCGGGGAGCCGCACCAAGATCGCGGTGATCTCGCGCGACGACGCCATCGATCCCGTGGGCGCCTGCGTGGGGCTGAAGGGCTCGCGCGTCCAGGCCGTGGTGAACGAGCTGGGCGGCGAGCGCATCGACATCGTCCCCTGGTCACCCGATCCGGAGCGGTTCGCCAAGCTTTCGCTGGCCCCGGCGCGCGTGGCGCGGGTGTTCTCCGATCCCGAGAACCGCACGATTCAGGCGATCGTGGACGAGGACCAGCTGTCGCTCGCCATCGGCCGCAACGGCCAGAACGTCCGTCTGGCGTCGGAGCTGACCGGGTGGAAGATCGACCTCTACTCGAGCCGGGAGTGGCTGGAGCGCGGTGGGGAAGGCCCGCTGTTCGCGCCGCTGCCCCCGGAGGAAGAACAGGCGGTGAAGGTGCCGCTGGCCGAGCTGCAGGGCTTCCCGCCGGAGCTGATGACGCTGCTGGAGCAGAACGGCAAGAAGACGCTGCAGGACGTGATCGATCTGGAGCGTGAGGACGTGGACAAGCTGCAGGGCATGACGCCGGAGCTCGCCGAACGCCTGATGGCGTTCCTGAACGAGCTCACCGAGGAAGGTGGGGAAGAGCCGAGCGCCGGGGCGAGCAACACCCCCGCGCCGGTGTGAACGATCGGAGCGACCGGCTGTCGGGGCTGCTCGGTCTCGGCGTCCGCAGTGGTCAGGTCGTCATCGGGGTGGCGGGGGTGCGGGCGCGGCTGCAGCAGGGGCGGCTCGCCGTGGTGGTGCTCGCGGCGGACGCGGGGCCCCGGACGCGGGACAAGGTGGAGCGGTTGGCCGTAGCACGCGGGATCCCCGTGCTGCGAGGACCGGATGCACTGCAGTTGGGCGCGCGGCTTGGCCGTGCCGCGGTGCAGGCGGTCGGGACCGAGGATCGCGCCCTGGCGCGTGGATTGATGCGGCTTTCGGAGGAGTGAGTGGCGACACGGATTCATGATCTGGCGGCGGAGTTCGGGATCTCCAGCGAGCAGGTGATGTCCATGCTCAAGGAGATGGACATCTTCGTGCGCAGTCATCTCACCCCGCTCAAGGACGAGCAGGTGGCGATGATGCGCGCGCGCTGGGAGCGCGAGAAGCGACGCCAGAAGGAGCCGGCTCCGGCTGCCGGGAAGCGTCGGCGGGCGGCGAAGGCGCCCGAGCCCGCGCCCGTGGTCGAGGAAGCACGGCCCAAGCGGCGCCGCCGGACGGCGGCCGAGGTGGCGGCTGCGGAAGCCGAGGCCCAGGTCGAGGCGGACAAGGTGGCGGCCGAGCAGGAGCTGCGCGCCCGTGCGGCGCTTGAGGCATCCCGCGCCCAGGAGGAGGAGAAGGCGGCGGTCTCGCTCGAAGAGCGGGCAGCGGCGCTGTTCCGGGATCTCCCCGCGGCCGAGCCGACGGTCGAAGCCGCACCCACGGCGGCGCTGGCTGCGCCCACGGCGGCCCCCGTCGGCGGCGCGCCACCGGCGCCTGTCACACCGCTCCCGACGCCCGTTCCGGGAGCGCCGCGCCAGTTGATTCCCACGCCGGTGCGCCCCAAGCCGGTGGCGAGCGGCATGCCGGGCGGCGCGGTTCCGCCGCGCCCCGTTGCGTCCGCCGCCCCCGGGGCCGGCGCGCTCGAGGAGCGGCGGCGCGACAAGGCCGGGAAGAAGCGCAAGAAGGGTCGCAAGTCTTCGGTGGATCAGGAAGCGGTGGCGCAGAACATCTCGCGCACGCTCGCGTCGATCAAGGGACCGGTGGCTCGCAAGGGCGCGCGGCCCCGCGACGAGGGGCCGAGCTTCCGCGCCATCCAGGAGGAGCGCCGCGCGGCGGAGAAGGAGCGCGAGAAGACGCTGGTCCACGTGACGGAATTCATCACCGTCAGCGAGCTGGCCAACGTGCTCAAGGTGCCCCCGACCCAGATCGTCACCTTCGCCTTCAAGGAGCTGGGGCAGATGGTGACGATCAATCAGCGCCTCGACTTCGACCTGATCGAGCTGATCGCGTCGGCGTTCGGGTTCCAGGCGGTGCGGGAGGCGGAGTACGCGATCGCGGCCCCCGAGCAGCCGGCGGACGAGGCCGAGACGCTCCGGCCGCGCCCGCCGATCGTCACGGTGATGGGTCACGTCGATCACGGCAAGACGTCGCTGCTCGACTACATCCGCAAGACGAACGTCGTCGCGGGCGAAGCCGGAGGCATCACCCAGCACATCGGCGCCTACAACGTCAAGCTCAAGGACGGACGGTCGGTCACCTTCCTCGACACGCCGGGCCACGAAGCGTTCACCGCCATGCGCGCTCGCGGCGCACAGGTCACCGACCTGGTGGTCCTGGTGGTCGCCGCCGACGACGCCATCATGCCGCAGACGATCGAGGCCATTTCCCACGCCAAGAATGCCGGCGTGCCGCTGGTCGTCGCCATCAACAAGATCGATCTGCCGTCCGCCAACGTGCAGAAGGTGAAACAGGATCTGCTGTCGCACGGCGTCGTGCTCGAGGAGTTCGGCGGCACCACGCTGGCCACGGCGATCTCGGCGAAGAAGGGTACCGCCGTCGACGCCCTGCTCGATCAGATCCTGCTGCAGGCCGAGCTGCTCGACCTCAAGGCCAACCCGCACAAGCCCGCCGTCGGGACGGTGCTCGAGGCCCAGCTCGATCCGGGGAAGGGCCCCGTCGCCACCGTGCTCGTCACCGGCGGCACCCTCAAGGCGGGGGACAGCT
>DATGDE010000248.1:0-10635 GCA_035311125.1 Gemmatimonadales bacterium | reverse complement strand
ACAAGCACGACCTGATCTACAAGACGCGGCGCGAGAAGTACAACGCGATCGTCGAGGAAGCGGAGCGCCAGCACAAGCGCGGCCTCCCGGTGCTCGTCGGGACGGTGAGCGTCGAGGTTTCCGAAACGCTCTCCCGCATGCTCAAGCGGCGCGGCCTGAAGCACGAGGTGCTGAACGCCAAGTACCACGAGCGCGAGGCCGAGATCGTGGCCCAGGCCGGGCAGCCGGGCGCGATCACCATCGCCACCAACATGGCGGGCCGCGGGACCGACATCAAACTCGGGCCGGGGGTCAAACGGTGCCAGGTGTGCGGCATCCGGGCGCGCGGCGAGCCGGCGTTCGGGCAGGTGCACGAGTCGCCCGACCTGAGTCCCGAGAAGATCAAGGAGCTGGACTGCAACGACGACCCGCCGTGCGGGCTCGTGATCGTCGGCACCGAGCGGCACGAGGCGCGCCGCATCGACCGCCAGCTACGGGGCCGTTCCGGACGCCAGGGCGATCCGGGACAGAGCGTGTTCTACCTCTCCCTGGAAGACGACCTGATGCGGCTGTTCGGCTCCGACCGCATCGCGCGCTGGATGGACCGCGGCGGCGCCGAGGAGGGCGAGGTGATCACCCACCCGTGGGTCACCGGCGCCATCAGCCAGGCGCAGAAACGGGTGGAGCTGCAGAATTTCCAGGCCCGCAAGCGGCTGCTCGAGTACGACGATGTCATGAATCAGCAGCGCGAGGTGATGTATTCGCTGCGGCTGTTCGCGCTCGAGGGCGGGGAAGAGCTGAAGGCGGAAGCACTGCGGATGATCGACGCCGCGGTCGAGCGGCTGGTGGACGAGCGCACCGCGATCTACAAGGACCCGGCCGAGTGGGACCGCGACCTGCTCGCGACCGAGTTGCTGCAGCGCTATCTGCTGTCGGTGCCGGAGCTGACCGATCCGGCCAGGGTCAAGGACCACGGCGACCTGGTGCGCGGAGCGCAACAGGCCGGACACGCGGCGTTCGAGGGCAAGCTGTCCCAGCTGCACGACGCCGATGCCATGTTGCGGCACGATCTCGAGACCCGTTTGCGCCACGAGACCGACCCCGCCGTCCGGTCGGCGATCGAAGCCCGTCTGGCGGAGCAATCCGGACTCGGCGAGCAGGCCCTGTCGCAGATCATGCTGTCGGTGATCGACGAGAAGTGGAAGGACCACCTGTACGACCTCGATCAGCTCAAGGCCGGCATCCAGTACCGCGGGTGGGGGCAGAAGGACCCGCTCATCGAGTACAAGCAGGATGCATTCGAGATGTTCAAGGGGTTGATCGACGACGTGCGCAGCACGTTCGCCGAGCGCTGGCTCAAACTGCAGATCCAGGTCGGACCGCCCGCGCGGCCCGGCACACCGGCAACCAGCACGGGTCCCCTGGGCGGCGTGTCCGCCCCGCGTCGGCCGGTGCCGATGGTGGCGAGAAAGCCGGATGCCGATGGCCTCGTCAGCAGCACCACGGGCCCGCGTCCGTCCGTGGGGGGGGCCCCGGCCGGCGTCGGCGCCGCGGTTCCGAGTCCCTACGCCGGCGTAGGGCGGAACGATCCCTGCCCGTGCGGGAGCGGCAAGAAGTTCAAGAAGTGCCACGGCGCCGCCCTCTGAGCGCCGGCGCGCGAAAGGCGTCGCCCGCGTTGCTTTGATACCGTGCGGGGCGCTGCACTCTCCTAAGTTGACTGTATGGCGGCATTCGCTCCGTCAGCCGCCGGTCCGGGAGACCTCCCCCGCGAGCGGCTCTGGCGTCTCGGGAGTCACGCGCTCACGGCGCAGGAGCTGCTCGCGATCATACTTGGAACCGGGTGCGCCGGTCGCAGCGCCCTCGACGTGGCCGCCGCGCTCCTCGCACGGGTCGACGGCTCCATCGCGCGGCTCGCCGGTCGGCCGGGCGCGGACGTGGCCCGGATTCCCGGCGTCGGGCGCGCCAAAGCCGCCCGGGTCGCTGCCGCGCTGGAGTTGGGGCGCCGGCTGAGTGCGGAGCAGGCACCGCCCCCCGAGCGCATTGCGGGGCCCGCGGACGTGCACCGGCGCTGCGCGCCCCGTCTGCGCGATCTTGCCGTGGAGGAATTCCACGTCCTGGCGCTGGGGAGCCAGAGCCAGGTGCTCGCCGATCTCCTCATCACCCGCGGGATTCTCAACAGCTCCCTGGTGCACCCGCGAGAGGTGTTTCGGGCCGCCATTGCCGAGGCGGCGGCGGGCATCATCGTGGTCCACAACCACCCCAGCGGAGACCCCACCCCCTCGGCCGACGACCGGGCCGTCACCCGCCAGCTCGTGGACGCCGGGCGGCTGCTGGATCTCCCGGTCTACGACCACGTGATCATCGGCGCCGAGCGCTACGTGAGCTTTGCGGAGGCCGGCTTGCTCTAAATCCTCCGTTTCGCCATCCTCCACGGGTGACGACTGCCGCATCCTCCTCACGCTCGCTGGCCCCGGAGCTGGCCAAGGCCCTCGCCCCGCTGCGCGATCGCCTCGACCTGGATCTCCTGAACCGGGCCTACCGCACGAGCGCGCGCGCCCATTCCGGCCAGAAGCGCAAGTCCGGGGAGGACTTCGTGTCGCACAGCGTGGCCGTGGCCACGATCCTGGCCGAACAGCAGATGGACTCGACCACGATCGCGGCGGCTCTGCTGCATGACGTCGTGGAGGATTCCGACGTCTCCCTCGAGCAGATCCGCAAGGAGTTCGGGGGCGAAGTCGCCGATCTGGTGGACGGGCTGACCAAGCTGTCGGGGCTCACGTTCCGCTCCGCCGAAGAGGCGGCCGCGGAGAACTACCGCAAGCTGCTCCTGTCCATCGCGAAGGATGCCCGGGTCATCATCATCAAGCTGGCCGACCGGTTGCACAACATGCGGACGCTCGAGCACCTGTCCGAGGAGCAGCAGCGTCGCATCGCGCTGGAGACGCAGGAGATCTACGCCCCGCTGGCCCACCGCTTCGGCATGGCGGGCATGAAGGCGGAGCTCGAGGACCTCGCCTTCCGGTTCCTCGAGCCCGAGGAGTACAAGGCGCTGCGCAAGAAGATCCAGGCGCGTCGGACGGAGCGGGACCAGACGATCGAGCGGCTGCGGGCGCCGCTGGCGGAGGAGCTGAAGCGCGCCGGGCTCGTCGACTTCGAGATCGCCGGGCGGCCCAAGAACCTCTGGTCCATTCACAAGAAGATGAAACGGCGCGACAAGCCGTTCGAGGAGATCTACGACCTGCTGGCGATGCGCGTGCTCGTCAACTCGGTCGCGGACTGCTACCACGCGCTCGGCGTCATCCACCACCAGTGGACGCCGGTCCAGGAGCGCATCAAGGACTACATCGCGAGCCCGAAGTCCAACGGGTATCAGTCGCTCCACACCACGGTCTTCGGTCCCGGGGGCCAGCTGTACGAGATCCAGATCCGCACCCGGGACATGCACCGCACGGCCGAGTACGGCATCGCCGCGCATTGGCTGTTCAAGGAAGGGAAGGCGCCCGACGAGCTCGACCGCCACCTCGCCTGGTTCCGCCAACTGCTCGAGCTGCAGCAGGATGCCCATTCGCCGGAGGAGTTTCTCGAGTTCCTGAAAGTCGATCTGTATCAGGACGAGATCTTCGTATTCACGCCGCGGGGCGACGTGAAGCGGCTCCCCAAGGACGCCACGCCGATCGATTTCGCGTTCGTCGTGCACACGGAGGTCGGCTACCACTGCCACGGCGCCCGGGTGAACGGCCGCATCGCCCCGCTGCACCGCCCGCTGAAGAACGGCGACTCCGTCGAGGTGCTGACGAGCCCGCAGGCCCGCCCGTCGCGCGATTGGCTGGCCCACGTGCAGACGGGACGCGCGCGACACAAGATCCGGCAGTGGATCCGCTCGGAAGAGCACACGCGCAGCGTCGGACTGGGACGGGAGATCCTGGACCGCGAGGTGCGCCGCCGGCGCCTCCAGCCGCCCGACGCCGAGCAACTCGCGCGGGCGGCCGCCACCCTCTCCGTGGGGAGTGCGGAGCAGCTCGAAGCGGTGCTCGGCCGGGGGGACGTCGCGCTGGGACTCGTGATGCGGGCGCTCTATCCGGACCTGCCTCCCGAGGACCTGCAGGCGCCCAAGCCGACGGCGTTCGGACGCGTGATCCAGCGCCTCCGCCTGGGGCGCGGCATCCGGATCCAGGGCGTCGACGGCCTCATGGTCCGCTACGCGCAATGCTGCCAGCCCGTGCCCGGCGACCCGGTGGTGGGATACGTGACGCAGGGACGGGGGATCTCCATCCACCGCGGCGACTGCCCCAACCTGCTGCCGCTGTCGGCCGAGGCGGAACGCCGTGTCGAGATCGACTGGCAGGAATCCGAAGGCGAGACCTTCGTGGTGCGGCTCGTGATCGCGGGAGAGGACCGTCGCGGTCTCTACGCGGATATCTGCGAGGCCGTGAGTCAGACCGGGACCAATATCCGTCACGCGGAGCTGTCCTCGCGCGACAGCGCGGTGTATGGCCATCTGCTGGTGGAGGTGGAGAATCACACCCATCTGAACAAGGTTCTGCGCGCCGTCCGCCGCGTGAAGGGCGTGACCGAGATCGCGCGCCGGGACGTCGGCCCCCACCAGGCCCAGACCTGACGTCGCTTCGCCATCCTTGGCGCGGTCGTTAGCTTTCGCCGATGCCGTTCGAACTCGTATCGCCATTCCAGCCGGCGGGTGACCAGCCCGAGGCCATCCGGTCGCTTGTCGCGGGACTCGAGCGCGGGGAGCGCTACCAGACCCTGCTCGGCGTCACCGGCTCGGGCAAGACCATGACGATGGCCCACGTCATCGCCGCCCACGCCCGTCCCACCCTCGTCCTCTCCCACAACAAGACCCTCGCCGCGCAGCTGTACGGAGAGCTCAAAGCATTCTTCCCGCGCAACGCGGTGGAATTCTTCATTTCCTACTACGACTACTACCAGCCCGAGGCCTACGTCCCCCAGACCGACACCTACATCGCCAAGGATTCGTCCATCAACGACGACATCGACGCGCTGCGTCTGCGGGCGACCTCCAGCCTGCTGGAGCGCGAAGACGTCGTCATCGTGGCGAGCGTGTCGGCGATCTACGGCCTGGGCGATCCAGAAGCCTACCGGCGCCTCCTGCTCACCGTCGAAACCGGGAAGGACCGGGGGCGCGACGAGATTCTCGAAGATCTCGTCCGGATCAACTATCAGCGCAACGACGTGTCGTTCGAGCGCGGCACGTTCCGGGTCCGGGGCGATACCATCGAGATTTTCCCGGCCTACGACGAGCAGGGCGTCCGCATCGAGCTGTGGGGCGACGCGGTCGAACGCATCACCAAGATCGAGCCGACCACCGGCAACGCGATCGCCCAGCTCAACCGCGCCGTCGTCTATCCGGCCACGCACTTCGTGACCGAGCGCCCGACGGTCGAGCGCGCGGTGACGGCCATCCGGGCCGAGCTCAAGGAGCGGCTGGCCGAGCTGCGGGCGCAGAACAAGCTGGTCGAGGCGCAGCGGCTGGAGTCGCGGACGCTGTTCGACGTCGACATGCTGCTGGAGGTGGGGCGCTGCAGCGGCATCGAGAACTATTCGCGCCACCTCACCGCGCGCCGACCCGGCGAGCGGCCGGCGGTTCTGCTCGACTACTTCCCGGATGATTTCCTCTGCATCATCGACGAATCGCATCAGACCCTGCCGCAGATTGGCGGGATGTACGAGGGGGACCGCTCGCGCAAGACGACGCTCGTGGACTACGGCTTCCGCCTGCCGTCGGCGCTCGACAACCGACCGCTCCGCTTCGACGAGTTCATGAGCCTGGTCCCGCGTCTGCTGTTCGTGTCGGCCACACCGGGTGACCAGGAGCTGACCCTTTCCGAAGGCGTCGTAGTGGAGCAGATCATCCGTCCGACGGGGCTCGTGGACCCGGAGGTCGAGATCCGGCCCGTGAAGGGGCAGGTGGACGACCTGCTGCAGGAAATCCGGGAGCGCGCCCGCGCCACCGAGCGCGTGCTCGTCACCACGCTCACCAAGCGGATGGCCGAGGACCTCACCGACTACCTCCAGCAGCACGGCGTGCGCGTGCGCTACCTGCACTCGGAAATCGACGCCATCGAGCGTGTCGAGATCATCCGCGGCCTGCGGCTGGGGGAGTTCGACGTGCTGGTGGGGATCAACCTGCTGCGTGAAGGGCTGGATTTGCCGGAGGTGTCGCTGGTGGCCGTGCTCGATGCGGACCAGGAGGGGTTCCTGCGCTCGGATCGCTCGCTCATCCAGACCGTGGGGCGGGCCGCCCGCAACCTCCACGGCAAGGCAATCCTGTACGCCGACCGGATCACCGGCTCGATGCAGCGGGCGCTGGACGAGATGACGCGGCGGCGGACCCGACAGCGGGCGTACAATACGGAGCACGGCATTACGCCCCGCTCGATCGTGAAATCGGTCGGCGACATCCGCTTCGTGACGCGGGTGGCGGATGCGCGCGGCAGCCGGGTCCCGGAGGCGCCGGTGCGGCGCCCGGCCGATGCCGCCGAGCGGGAAGCGATGATCCGGCTGCTCGAATCCCAGATGCAGGCCGCTGCGGAAGCGCTGGACTTCGAGCTGGCGGCGCTGCTGCGCGATCAACTGCTCGAGGTGAAGGCGGACCTCGAGCCACGGGGAGGTCGGCGTGCGCCTGCGCGAGGACGAGCTCAACCAGTACGGTGAGCGCCTGGGGCGGGAGCTGCGCGCTCCCGCGATCATCGGCTTCTCGGGCGATCTGGGGGCTGGCAAGACGACGCTGATCCAGGCCATCTGCCGTGGACTCGGCGCCGCCGTCCCCGCTACGAGTCCGACGTACGCACTGGTGCACCGCTACGAGTCCCCTGCTGGCACCGTGTTCCACGTCGACTGCTATCGGCTTCGCTCCACGCAGGAGGCCCGTGACCTGGGCCTCGAGGACATCCTCACCCAACGGGCGATTCTGCTTGTCGAGTGGCCGGAGAAAGCCGGGCACATGATGCCCCCGCTCGACCGGTACTTCATCCTCGGCCACGATACCGACCCGGACTGCCGTACCCTGGAGGAGCGGTGAGTGGGCGCTGGCTCGCCATCGACACGGCGACCGCTGTGGCGTCGGTGGCCGTGGGAGAACCGCCCGCGACCGAAAGCCTGACGGTCCTCGCCGGCCGCAGATCCCACGCCGCTCAGGTCATCGAGCTGGCGGATCGCACGCTCGGCGCGGTCGGGGCCCGCGCGGCAGATCTTGCAGGCATCATCGTCGCCGATGGGCCGGGCAGCTTCACGGGGCTCCGGATCGGCTGGGCAGCCGCCAAGGGATTGGCTCAGGAGCGTAGCCTGCCGATCGTCGCCGTCCCGGCGCTGCTCGCCGCGGCCGCCGGAGCGGCCGCGGTCCTCGGGTCCGTCCCCATCGCGGCATGCTTCGATGCCTTGCGGGGGCAAGTGTTCGCCGCCGTGTACGTGGTGCACGCCGCGCAGGTGGAGACCGTGCTCGCGCCCACGACGTGCACCCCTGAGGAGCTCGTCGCCCGCAGTCCCGTGCGTCCCCGTGCGACCGTGGGCGACGGCGCGACGCGGTATGCCGCGGCCCTGGAGCGGTGGACCGGCCTGCCGCCGCTTCCCGTCATGAGCCTCCTGCCTGGAGCCGTGTCGCTCCTCGCCCTTCACGAGCGGCCCGGTGCGGGCCGCGTCCTCGCCGATGCGGCCGTGGCCGAGCCGGAGTACGGCCGTCCCGCAGAGGCGCAGGCCCGCTGGGAGGCGCGTCACGGACGCCCCCTTTCGCATCCGTCCGGCTCGGGCAGCTGATCTGCCGGCGCTGGTCGCGATCGAGCGCATCGCCTTCACCGATCCCTGGTCGCGAGGCGACTTCGAGGATTGCCTCGCGAGCGGCGTGCAGATCCTCGTCGCCGAAGCGGACAACGCGGTGCTGGGCTACATCGTCGGCCGTGCGGTGGAGGACCAGAGCGAGATCCTGAACCTCGGCGTCACGCTGCATGCCCGTCGCCGGGGAATCGGGACGGGTCTCGTGCGCCACATGCTCGCCGCGTTCGCCGCCGCCGGGGTGCGCGAGGCATTTCTCGAAGTCCGCGAATCGAACCTCGCGGCCCAGGAGCTGTATCGCGGGTTCGGCTTCCAGGACGTCGGTCGTCGGCGACGCTACTACCGTCGGCCTGTGGAGGACGCGGTGATCCTCCGAGCCGCCATTTCGGCAGTGGGGTCGCCGGCGTAGGAATGGTACAAGTGGCGTATCTTTGATTGACAGAATGACTTGCGGGTCGTATAATCTGGGGCATCCTTGGCCCCCGCCCGCCCAACGTCCGGAGGCAGCCGTGAGCAGAAGCCTGAACAAAGTCATGCTGATCGGCAATTTGGGGGCCGATCCCGAAGTGCGCAGCACGAACAACGGGTCCCGCGTGGCCAACCTGTCCCTCGCCACGAGCCGGCAGTGGACCGCCCAGAACGGCGAGAAGCAGGAAAAGACCGAGTGGCACCGGGTGATCTGCTGGAACAACAAGGGGTCCCAGCTCGCCGATCTCGCCGAGAAGTACATGAAGAAGGGGGACAAGGTCTACATCGAGGGGCGGATCGAATACCGCACCTGGGAAGACCGTGAGAAGCAGACCCGCTACGTCACCGAGATCATCGCCCGCGAAGTGATTCTGTTGTCGCCCCGGGGCGCCGCCAGTGAAGGGTCGGCGGACTTTACGCGCGCCAAGGCGACGGCAAAGGTGGCGCCGGAAGGCAAGACCGAGTCGCTCGACGCGTTCCCGGAGGCGCTGGATGAGGAGGACGACGATCTGCCGTTCTAGCCGCATCATGGCGGCCGTGGTGGTCGCCCTGCCCGCGGCGGCGCTGCTCGCCGCCCAGGACACCACCACGGTCGCCCCCGCCGCCGGCAGCCACGTCGTGGCGCGGGGTGAAACCCTCTGGTCGATCTCGCAGCAATACTTCGCCGACCCGTTGTTGTGGCCGGAGATCTACCGCCGCAACACATCGGTCGTCGAGGACCCGCACTGGATCTATCCCGGTGAGGTGCTCGAACTCGGCGGCATCGCTGCGGCGCCCGTCGATACGACCCAGACCGTGGCGCAGGGCGTCGCGGATACGGGGCGGGCCGACACGATCGGGGCGGTCCCCGAGCCCCCGCCATCTGAGCCGGAGGGCCCGGAGACGATCTTCGATCGTCGCGCGAGCAAACAGCAGCAGGTGCAGGAAGTGCTGCGTCGCTACGCGCACCAGGTCTACCGGCCGGTACGGCGCGGCGAGTTCTATTCGTCGGGCTTTCTGACCGAGGGGGAGAACCTGCCGTGGGCGCAAGTCGTCGGCAACACCGCCAAGCCCGCGATCCCGGTGCTCACCGATCCCGGAACGGCCGGCCAGTTCGCGGAGGTCGCGATCGTGCCGCCGTCGCAGGCGTCCTATCACGTGGGTGATTCGCTGCTCCTCGCACGGCTGGATCGCAAGATCGATCCGTGGGGCGATGTGGTGGTCCCCGTGGGGGTGGCGCGGGTGACGGGCGTGCAGGAGAAGCAGGTACTGGGGCAGGTCATCATGCAGTTCGGGCGCATTCAGGGCGGAAACCTGGCGCTGCCGCTCGAGCCCTTCAAGGATCCCGGCGCCGTCCGGCCGGCCCCGATCGAGCAGGGGCTCGAAGGGCATCTCATCGCGATGCGCGACGAGCATGTGCTCGCGAGCGTCCAGCAGGTGCTCTTCATCGATAAGGGGCGTTCCGAGGGCGTCACGATGGGCGACGTGTTCGAAGCGTACCGCCCGGCGACCGGCGAGATCGGTGCGCGGTCCGAGGAAGTCCGCGTGCAGCTCCTGGTGGTGCATACGCGCGAGCACACCGCGTCGGTGATCGTCATCGGCATGTCGAATCCCTCCCTGGGGTCCGGCATGCCCGTGCGCCTGATCAAGAAGATGCCCTCCTGACCTCGCCCCACCGGCCCCGGTCGTCTCGACCGGGGCCGGTCACCTTCCCGCCATCGTCGCCTCCTCGGGCGGCCGACCGCACCCAAGAGAGGAGAAGAAACGCACGCACATGACACGACGTGTTCTGGTTTCTGGTGGAGCCGGGTTCATCGGGTCGCACGTCGTGGAGGCGCATCTGGCGGCGGGAGACGAGGTGAGCGTCCTCGACGATCTGTCCACGGGACGCGCGGAGAACGTGCCGGCCGGCGCGACGCTGGTGCGTGCCGACATCCGGTCGCCGGAAGCGCGCGCCCTCGTCGCGGGGGGCGGGTTCGCAATCCTCAATCACCATGCGGCGCAGATGGATGTGCGCCGGTCGGTGGAGGACCCGGTCTTCGACGCCTCGGTGAACGTGCTCGGCCTCCTGAACCTGCTCGAGGGCGCGCGAGCGGGCGGGGTGCGCCGCGTCGTCTTTGCGTCCTCGGGCGGCACGGTCTACGGCGAGGGCGCCGCGACCCCGACGGCCGAAACCGCCGGAAAACTGCCGGCCTCGCCGTACGGGACCGCCAAGCTCACCTCGGAGTACTATCTCGCGACCTTCGCTCAGCTGTTCGCCATGGAGGCGGTGGCGCTGCGCTACAGCAACGTGTACGGGCCGCGGCAGAATCCTCACGGGGAGGCCGGCGTGGTGGCGATCTTCGGCAAGCGTCTGCTCGGCGGCGAGCCGATCACGATCTACGGGGATGGGGAACAGACGCGGGA
>DATGDE010000247.1:0-5182 GCA_035311125.1 Gemmatimonadales bacterium | reverse complement strand
CCATCACCTCGAATGGCAGGCCGACGTCGCCTCGCTCGAGGCCTACGACTGGGCCGCGGAGCAGAACTTCGCGCGGCACGAGGGCGAGCCGTTCGACCCGGTGTTCTACCGCAACGGCGAGCAGCTGGGGCCCGGTGCCTTCAAGGTCGACGACGACGTATTCATCGAGGCCGAGCAGGGAAGACGAAGCAGGGACCAGGTCGAGGTGTCGTGGCACGGACGCAGGTATCGTGTCGGGCCTCCGCTCCCGGCCGAGCGGCGCAGCTGGGTGTTCGTGACACTCGAAGGGCTCGACGAGCCGCCGCCGGGTGACGCGGTGCTGGTCTTCCCCGGCCGCTCGTCGATGCTCGACCTCTTCAGTCGCGTGCCGCAGCCCGTTTCGCGCGCGGCGGTGGTCGAGCGGCTGGCCGGCTAGAGGTTCGAGACGGCGAGCGTGTCGATCACGCGTTCCATAGCCGTCGTGAGGCGGGGATGCGAGGCCTCGAAGGCCGCCACCGCCTCCGTCAGGCGCCCCCGCAGCCCCTGGTAGTGTTCGAGCGATGCCTGGTGTGATGGGGTGTCGACGATCGCCCGAATGTCGCTGGCGAGGTGCTCGAGCAGATCGCGGCTCTTCGGGTCGACGGGGCGTGCGGCGAGCAGCTCCTGGTGCAGCTCTCCGAGCAGTCTGTGCAGGTGGCTCTGGTCCATGGGTATAAGATATCGTCCGGCGTGCGGAGGGGGCCAATGACGGCGACTGACGAGGGAGCGCGACGGAGGATCCTCTTCCTCTTGTTCGTCGGCGTGCTCATGGGGGCGCTGGACATCGCCGTCGTGGGGCCGGCGCTGCCGGCGATCCGGGAAAGCTTCGGCATCGACGAGCGCGCGGCGGCGTGGCTGTTCACGATCTACGTGCTCACCAACCTGGTCGGCACGCCCCTGATGGCCAAGCTGTCGGACCGCTTCGGGCGTCGCACGCTGTACGTGACGGACACGGCGCTGTTCGGCGCCGGGTCGCTGATCGTCGCGCTCGCGCCGAACTACGGCGTGCTGCTCGCCGGGCGGGCGATCCAGGGATTCGGCGCGGGCGGCATTTTCCCCGTCGCCGCAGCGGTCATCGGCGACACCTTTCCGCCCGAACGGCGCGGTGGGGCGCTGGGGCTCATCGGCGCCGTCTTCGGGATCGCGTTCCTCGTCGGGCCGATGCTGGGCGGCCTGCTGCTGCCGTTCGGGTGGCAGTGGCTGTTCGTGGTGAACGTGCCGATCGCGGTCGCAGTGATCCTGGGGAGCCTCAGGCTCTTGTCCGGCGCCCGCCCGCCGGTGGAGGCACGGTTCGATTGGGCCGGGATGTCGGTGCTGGGCGCCGCGCTCACCGCCCTCGCCTACGGCGTGTCGCGCATCGACGCAGGGCATTTCGCCACCTCGCTGCTCTCGGCGGGTGTCTGGCCGTTTCTGCTGATCGCGGCGGTGCTGGTTCCGGTATTCGTGCTCGCCGAGCGCCGCGCGGCAGACCCTGTGCTCCGGCTCACGCTGTTCCGTTCGTCCCAGGTGGGGATCACGGCGGGCCTGGCGGTCGGGGCGGGACTCGGGGAAGCCGCCTCTGTTTTCGTCCCGGCATTCCTTGTATCGGCGTTCGGCGTGCGCACGTCGACGGCGAGCTTCATGCTGCTGCCGGTCGTCGTGGCGCTCGCAGTTGGCGCGCCGCTGTGGGGGCGGCTGCTGGACCGGGTGGGGTCCCGCGTCGTCGTCGTGCTGAGCACCGCCCTGATCGCTTTGGGAATGATGGTATTCGCCACACTGGCGACCGCGCTCGCGGGATACTATGTCGGCGCGGTCCTGGGCGGCCTCGGGCTCGCGGGCCTGCTGGGCTCGTCGCTGCGCTATCTCATGCTCAACTCCACGCCCGCCAGCGACCGGGCATCGGCCCAGGCGGCGCTCACGATCTTCATGAGCGTGGGGCAGCTCGTCGGCGGAGCGGCGGTAGGAGCGATCGTGGCGTCGGCGGGTGGCGGGGTGCCCGGGTTCGAGCGGGCGTTCGCGGTCATCGGCGTCGTCGCACTGGCCCTCGCAGCGGTGGCGCTCGGCTTGAAGGGACGCCGGGAGGAAATGGCCGCGGCCGCCGCGCGTTGAAGTTCCATCCCTTTTTTCCTCCTCTTCTCAACCTCGCTTCAGCCCGCCTGCACTAGTCTGCGCTGTTCGCGAATTCGGTCCTGAAATAGGGGAGGTGTTCATGAAGTCGTCCCGCCTGGCGATCGGGATCACCTTGCTCGGCGCAGTTGTGGCCTGCACCGACAATCGAGTACCGGTCAGCCCACCGCAAGCCAATCTGATAGAAAGCGCACTGCCGTCGAATACGACGGATCTGGCCCCACTGGGAAAGTTGATCTTCTTCGACCAGAATCTGTCGCTGAACGACAACCAGTCGTGCGCTTCGTGCCACGCCCCCGAGGCAGGCTGGACCGGAGCGCTGTCATCCACCAATGCACATGGCGCCGTTTACGAGGGCTCCATTCCCGGCGCCTTCGGCGCCCGCAAGCCGCCCAGCTCCGCCTATGCGACGCAGAGCCCGATCTTCCATCTCAGCGGCGTAAAGAAGCACGCCGTGTTCACCGGCGGCATGTTCTGGGACGGCCGCGCGACCGGGGAGACCCTCGGCAGCCCCACGGCCGAGCAGGCCAAAGGCCCCTTTCTGAACCCGGTCGAACAGGCTCTGCCGAACGCGGCGGACCTGGTGGGCCGCGTCTGCGGAGCTTCCTACGGCGACGATTTCCGGGCGGCATGGGGTGCCTCGATCTGCGACCCCGCCAACGTCAACCAGGCGTACGACGCGATCGGTTACTCGGTCTCGGCGTTCGAAGGATCGTCGGAGGTCAACGCCTTCACCTCGAAGTTCGACGCTTTCCGGGCAGGCCAGGCTACGCTCACCCGCGAGGAGCGGCGCGGATGGGCATTGTTCAACGGACAGGCGAAATGCTCCGGCTGCCATGTGGGAAACGGAGAGCACGCTCTGTTCACGGACTACACCTTCGATAACATCGGCCTGCCGCAGAACCCGGAGAATCCCGCCGGCCTGGGGTTTTTCGACCCCGGTCTGGGCGGTTTCCTCGAGCAACGCGCCGATTACTCGTCGTATGCCACGGCGAATCTCGGCAAACACAAGGTGCCCACGCTGCGCAACGTGGATTTGCGGTCCTCTTCCGATTTCGTCAAAGCGTACGGGCACAACGGCTACTTCAAGACCCTGTACGGCATCGTCCACTTCTACAACACGCGGGACGTCCTCGCGACGTGTCCCGGGAACTATACCGAAGCACAGGCGCTGGCCGCGGACTGCTGGCCCGCACCCGAGATCTCGCAGAACCTCAATACCGCCGAGCTGGGCAACCTCGGTCTCACGGAGTCGCAGGAACAAGCCATCGTCGCGTTCCTCAAGACGCTCAGCGACGGCTACGAGCCGTAGCACCCTGCGAGTGGTCGTGGATGTACGGTGGCCCCGGCAGTCGCGGGGCCACCGCGTTGACGGAGGACGGCGCGTCGCGTACGTTCGACTCGCCGCCGTCATTCGCCCCAGCCCGCACCGGAGCCATCGATCCATGGCCGCTCGTCCCCGTCTCGTCCCGGTCCGCCGCGCGGCGGCCCCGTTGTTCACCGTATTGGCGCTCGTCCTGACGACCCGATGGGCCGCGGCCCAGGGCGCGGGCGGTGAGCTGCCGCCGCTGCGCGTGGTGGAGCCGCGCTGGATCGACAGCTCCGCCAACGCGTGCACCGACTTCTTCCAATACGCCAACGGCGCCTGGCTGGCGCACGACACGATACCCGCGGCCTACGCCTCGTCGGGCGTCACGCGCGACATGGGCGACCGCAACGAGCTGGTGGTGCGTTCGGTGCTGGAAGATGCCGCGGCACGGCGCAGCGCCTTTCCCCCGGACAGCACCCCCCGGAAGCTCGGCACGTTCTACGCGTCGTGCATGGATTCCACCGCGGCCGAAGCGGCGGGAGCCAGGCCGATCCGGTCCTGGCTGGCCGGGGTGGACTCGGTCACGACGCGCGCTCGGCTCGTGCCGCAGATCGCGGCGCTCCAGGTGCGCGGCGCGAACGTCGCCTTCCGCTACTCACCGGATGCCGATCCGCACGACGCCGCCCACTACGTCGTCTGGCTGAGCCAGGGCGGGCTGGGTCTCCCCGACCGCGACTACTACACGGACCGCGGCCCCGGAGCCGACTCGCTGCGGCAGGCGTACGTGGCGCACGTGACCCGGATGTTCACGCTCGCAGGCGAAGCTCCCCGCAGCGCCGCGCGGGACGCGGCGCACGTCCTGGCGCTCGAGACCGGCCTCGCCGACGCGTCCCTGACGCGCGTGGCGCAACGAGACCCTGCCGCGACCGACCACCCGACTCCCATGGCCGAGCTGGGGCGGCTGGCGCCGAGCATCGCCTGGACGGCGTACTTCAAGTCGGTTGGCGTGGAGACCACGGTGCAGCGGCTCAACGTCGCTGAGCCGGCGTTCTTCCGCCGGGTCGACTCCCTCGTCCGGACGGCACCACTGGAGCGCTGGCGGGCCTACCTGCGCTATCACGCGCTGTCGATGGCCGCGCCCTGGCTCAGCACGCCGTTCGTGAACGAGGACTTCGCGTTCCGGTCGAAGTTCACCGGGGCCAAACAGCTGCTGCCGCGCTGGAAGCGGTGTCTGCGCGAGACCGACGGGGACCTGGGAGAGGCGCTTGGCCAGGCGTACGTCGCCAAGACGTTCCCGCCGCAGGCGCGGACCCGGGCCAAGGCGGTGATCGACGATATCCGCGCCGCGTTCGGCGAGCGGCTGCGGCATCTCACCTGGATGTCGGACTCGACCCGCGCCCAGGCGCTCGACAAGCTCGCCCGCATGGGAGAGAAGGTGGGCTACCCCGACCACTGGCGCGATTACTCGCGCCTCGAGGTGGCCGACGGGCCGTTCGTCCTCAATGTGGCCCGCGCCAACGCCTTCGAGTGGCGGCGCACGGCGAATCGGCCGGGGATGCCGGTGGACACGACGGAATGGGACATCACGGTCCCCACCGTGAACGCGTACTACGATCCGACGAAGAACGAGATGGTATTCCCGGCGGGCGCCCTCGTACCGCAGACATTCGATGCGGGCGCCGACGACGGGGCGAACTACGGCTCGCTGGGGGGCAGCTGGGCGGGGCACGAACTGACGCACGGCTTCGA
>DATGDE010000246.1:0-18087 GCA_035311125.1 Gemmatimonadales bacterium | reverse complement strand
GGCTGCGCGGCGTAGTCCCCGCCGTGCCACGCCGAGTCGCCCCGGATGTCGTCGAGAATCATCTTGCGCATCATGCGGTTGCGGCCCGCGATCTGCGTCGGGATACAGGCCAGCGGGACGACGCCGTCCATGAACGCGGGGTAGCGCTCGGCCCAAATCCAGGAATGCATGCACCCCATCGAGGTGCCCATGACGATCCGCAGGTGATCGACGTGCAGGCCCTCGGTCACCAGCCGGTATTCCAGGATCACCATGTCCTGGTACCCATAGTGCGGGAACCGGGCTCGCAGCCCGTCGCTCGGCTTGCTGGAGCGGCCGTGTCCGACATCGTCGGGGAGGATGATGTAGGTCGTGGTCGTGTCGAGCGGCCCGCCGGCGCGATACAGCGGAGTGAACAGGGGTGAGAGGAACTGCGCCCCGGTCCCGCCCGTGCCATGGAGAATGAGGACCGCGTTGCGCACCACCCCATCGGCGTCGCGCCGTGGCCTGCCGAGCGTCCGATAGTAGAGATGCAGCTCGGGGAGCGTCTCGCCCGACGCGAACCGGAAATCGTGGATGATGAACGTCCCGGAATCGCGCTGCCCGGAGGCCGGCGCGATCACGAACGCCGAAAGGAGAGCGAGGGCGAGCGTCGGGCGGCTCACGGTGCGTGCGCGAGGCCTCCCTCCTCGAGCCGATCGGCGAAGAGCTTCACCTGTGCCGCGACCATGGGCTGCTCGCCGCGGTCGGTCCATTCCGCGGCGATCGCCTCCGCGGTGTGGGCGCTCCCGCCGTCGAGCCGCTCGACGATGAACCGCTCGCGCGGCCCCCACGTCTCCGCTTCGCGGAGCGCCCGGGGCAGGGCGCGCGGCAGCTCGAATGCCGCGGCCACGATCTCGTCCACGGCTCCGACGATGTCGGCGGGGAGCGCGCCCGCCTGCGCCGCCAGGTTCTCCTCCACCTGTGACGCGTTGCGCGCACCCGCCAGCACCACGGTCACGCCGGGACGGGCCAGGAGCCAGCGCAGCGCCAGCGCCGGCAGTGTCAGGCGCAACTGCTCCGCCAGCGGGCGGAGTCGAGCGATGACCGAGTGCCGGCGGGCGAACTCGCGGCCCTTGAACCAGTAGATCCCGGCGCGGTGATCGCGGGCGCCGAATGCGGGAAGATCGTCGTAGGTGCCGGCGAGCAACCCCGCGGCGAGCGGCCGGTAGGCCAGGAAGGCGAGTCCGTGCTCCCGGAGGAGTGGCAGCTCGCGCTGCTCCACGTCCCGGTCGAACAGATTGTAGGGGCCCTGGTAGGAAGCGAGCGGCGCGATTTCCATCGCGCGCGCGATCTGCCGTGCCGTCGCGTTGCACAGTCCCAGCGCGCGCGCCTTGCCGTCCTCCACCAGGCGGTGGAGCTTCTCGATCTGCCACTCCCAGCGCTCCAGCGCCTCGTGGAGCTGGACGAGATCCACGTAGTCGCAGTCGAGCCGGCGCAGGGACTGTTCGAGCGAGCGGCGCGGGTCGTCGCGCGGTCCGACCTTGGTCGCGATGATCACCTGGTCGCGCACCGGTTTGAGGACCGCTCCCAGGAGGCGCTCGGACGCGCCGGCGCCGTAGGTCGGCGCGGTATCGAAGAACGTCACGCCGTGCTCGAGCGCCACGCGGACGGCGGCGAGCCGTTCCTGCTCGTCGCCCGGGTCACCCCAGCCGGTCCCGCCCACGGCCCAGGCGCCGAAGCCCAACGCAGCGCTCGAGCCACCAAGCAAAAGGGGCCCGAAACTCGTCCGGGCCCCCTCGTGCATCAGGCGTTCCCTCAGGTATGGCAGGTGGGAACGAGCTCGCTCGTCTCGACGATCTCGGGACGATGGCAGCTGGGTACGAGCTCTTGAGTTTCGACGATCTGCATCCGGTCCTCCTGGAGGAGTGAGAAGGTTGATACTACCCGGTCAGAACACCATACGGGTTGCTGGAACAATCGTCAACCCGTAAGTCTTGTGGTGCCATGATACCGGTCCATGCCCTGCTCACAGAGAATGCCATCGCCGAGGATTTTGTTTCCTCGCTCCGCTCCCGACGCCTGGCGGAGAAGTTCTTCTACTGGTTCCCGCTGTCGGTGCGGGCCTGGCTGGCCCTGTGCTCGGACGGAGCGTATCGCAATTTCGTCCGGTCGCGCTCGCTCATCGCGCGCTCCGCCAAGGAGTTGGGACGCCTGGTCCCGAGCGCCTCATTGGAGGTCGTGAGCCTGGGCTCCGGGCAAGGCGACAAGGACCTGTTGCTGCTCGAAGCCTTCGCCGCGCAGGGGACGCACGTGCGGTACACCCCCGTGGACGCGAGCCAGGCACTGGTCGAGATGGCCTGTGGGCAGGCTCTCGAAGCCGGCATCTGGTCGCAGGCGATCAAGGCGGACATCACCCAGGCGGACCATCTCGCCGCGCTCGCGCCGGACGAGGATGCCTCCCCGCGGCTCGTGTTGCTGCTCGGCAACACCCTGGGGGCTTTCGATCCCGAGGCCGGCGCGCGCACGTTGCGCGCGCTGCTGCGTCCCGAGGACCTGCTCATCGTGGACGGAGAGATTTACGCCGGGGATCAGACGGTGGCGGGCTACGACAACCCCCTGAACCGGCGGTTCGCCTGGGCTCCTCTCGAATCGGTGGGCATCGGCGAGGCGGACGGCGAGATCGTATTCGAAGACGAGACCGACGGCCGCCCCGGCCTCCACCCGCTGCGCAAGCACTTCCGGGCGGGGCGCGAGGTCACGGCCCGCGTCGGAGGAGAAACGCTCGCGATCCATGCTGGGGAGCGGGTGGAGATGAATCACTCCTACAAGTACGCGGCAGACGCCTTCCTCCGGCTTCTCGACGACGCCGGACTGGATGTGCGCTGGCGCGGCACGAGCGAAGATGAGCGGTTCCAGATGGTGCTCGCCCGGCCACGATGACGGCGATCCTGGAGGCGAGCGGGCTGCGATACCGGCTCGGGGGACGAGTGCTCGTGGATGACGTTTCGTTCTCGGTCGGCTCCGGGGAGACGCTGGTGCTGCTGGGCCGCAGCGGGTCGGGAAAGACGACCACGCTGAAGCTGGTCAACCGCCTCCTCGAGCCCAGCGCGGGGGAGGTCGTGATAGCCGGGCGGGCGGCCGCGAGTGTCGAGCCCCATCGGCTGCGGCGCGGCATCGGCTACGTGATCCAGGAGGTTGGCCTGCTGCCGCACCTCACCGTGGAGCAGAACGTGGGGCTCGTGCCGCGGCTCGAGGGCTGGCCGCCCGAGCGGATCGCCGCGCGCGTGCGCGAGCTGCTGTCGCTCGTCGGGCTCGAGCCGGGGCAGTTCGCGGCTCGCCGGCCCCACGAGCTGTCGGGCGGGCAGCGGCAGCGTGTGGGCGTCGCCCGGGCCCTCGCCGTGGACCCTCCGCTGCTGCTGCTCGACGAGCCGTTCGGCGCGCTGGACCCGATTACCCGCGCCGAGCTGCAACACGAGTTCAAGGGACTCCAGGGGCGCCTCGGCAAGGCGATGGTGTTCGTCACGCACGACGTGCGCGAGGGGTTGCTGCTCGGGACCCGGATCGGGCTGATGCAGGGAGGGCGGATGGTGTTTCAGGGGACGGCGGAGCAGCTACGCCAATCGACGCATCCGGAGGTACGGGCGTTTCTCGAGGCCGCCGCATGAGTCTGGTGCGATTCTATCTGGACAACTCCCGGGAAGTCCTGGGCCTCCTGGGCCAGCACGTCCTGCTCGTATTCGTATCCACCGTCATTGCCGTCGCCATCGGGCTGCCGCTCGGCATCCTGCTCACGCGCCGACCCTCCTGGCGCAGGCCGGTGCTCGGCCTCGCCAACGTGTTTCAGACGATCCCCAGCCTCGCGCTGTTCGGGTTTCTCATCCCGCTGCCGCTGCTCGGAGGAATCGGGGCGCGCACGGCGATCGTGGCGCTCGTGGTGTACGCGCTGCTCCCGATCGTGCGCAACACCTACACGGGGATCGCCGGGGTTGATCCGGCGGTGCGGGAGGCGGGACGCGGCATGGGCATGACCGACGGAGAGCTGCTGCGCCTGGTCGAGCTGCCGCTGGCGGCCGGGGTGATCCTGGCCGGAATCCGGGTCGCGACGGTGGTTGGAGTGGGAACGGCAACGATCGCGGCGGCGATCGGCGCCGGTGGGCTGGGCGTCTACATCTTCCGTGGGGTCGCGGTGGTGGACGACCGGCTGATCCTGGCGGGCGCGCTGCCGGCCGCGCTGCTGGCGCTCGCGGCGGACGGGTTGCTGGGGCTCGTGGAGCGGAGGTTCGCGTGGCGGAGTTGAGTGGGTGGGCTCTCGAAGTGGCGCCCTTAAGGGCGCGAATGCGCCGGGCCGGCCCTTCAGGGCACGGATCGGCGGCGATGGTGTTCGCCCTGCTTGCAGGTCTCAGCCTCTCGTCCTGTTCCCGCGGCGACAAGATCGTCGTCGGTGCCAAGAACTTCACCGAGTCCGATCTGCTGGCCGAGATCGCCGCCCAGCAGATCGAGCGACGCACGGGGCTGCCGGTGGAACGCAAGCTCCACCTGGGCGGGACGTTCGTGTGTCACGCGGCGATCCTCGCCGGACAGATCGATCTCTACGTCGAGTATACGGGCACCGCCTACACCGCCGTCCTGAAGCATGCCCCGGGACCGTCGTCCGATAGCGTGGCCCGAGCCGTGGCGGACGAGTATCGCTCCCGCTGGGGGCTCGTCTGGCTCGCGCCGTTCGGGTTCGACAATACGTTCGCGATCGCCGTGCGGCAGTCCGACGCGCAGCGCGAGGGGTTGCGGGCGATCTCGGATCTGGCGCGTGTCGCCCCGAAGTGGAAAGCCGGGTTCGGGTACGAGTTCCTGAACCGGGCGGACGGGTTTCCCGGTCTGGCGAAGACCTACGGCCTGCGCTTCGCCGCGCCGCCGACGGCGATGGATCTGGGGCTCACCTACCGCGCGCTGGCCGAGGGCAAGATCGACGTGATCGCCGGCAACTCGACCGACGGACAGCTCGATGCGCTGCATCTGGTGGCGCTGGCGGACGACCGCCACTACTTCCCGCCCTACGAGGCCGCGCCGGTGGTCCGCGGTGTATTGCTGGAGCGGCATCCCGAGGTGGGCCGCGCCCTGGCCGAGCTGGCGGGCAAGATCGACGATGCGACGATGCGGCACCTGAATGCGCTGGTGGACGTGCAACACAAGGATCTCCGTGCGATCGCGCACGACTGGCTGGAGCAGACCCTGCCGTGAGCCCGCGACTCCGGGTCGTCGCCTCGGCGGTGCTGTTTTCGACCGGCGGGGCCGCCATCAAGCTGTGCGGATTCGGCCCCTGGCAGCTCGCGGCCGCTCGCGCCCTGGTGGCGGCGTGCGCGATGCTGGTGCTCATCCCCGAGGCGCGGTCCGGGTGGACGTGGCGCTCACCGGTGGTGGGCGTCGCCTACGCCGCCGCGGGACTGTGCTTCATTCTGGCGAACAAGCTCACGACCGCGGCCAGCGCCATCTTCATCCAGGCGACGCACCCGCTGTTCATTCTGGCGTTCGCGCCGCTGCTGCTGCACGAGCACGTGAGCCGGCGCGACCTCGAGTTCATGGTGCTGTTGGCCATAGGGATGGTGTTGCTGCTCTCCGAGCCCGGCCGGCGCTTCGTGACGGCCCCGAACCCCCGGCTGGGGAACGTGCTGGCGGCGGGGTGCGCGGTCAGCTGGGCGTTCACGGTCATGGGGTACCGGTGGGTGGCGGGGCAGGAGCGCGGCGGGCACGGGGCGGTCGTCGCCGCCGCAGTCACCGGCAACGCCCTCGTGTTCCTGATCGCGGCGCCCCTGGCGTTGCCGCTCGTTCCGGGCCGGGCGAGCGACTGGCTGGTCGTGCTCTATCTCGGCGTGTTTCAGCTCGCGCTCGCCTACGTGTTCCTGGCGCGCGCGGTGGCACAGGTGCGGGCACTCGAGGTCGCGCTGGTCGGTCTCGTCGAGCCGGTGCTGTCGCCGGTGTGGGCCTGGCTGGTGCACGGTGAGACACCGGGCATCCGCGTGGTCCTGGGCGGCGCCGTGATTCTCGCGGCCACCGGGTGGCACTCCTGGCGCGAGCCGCCCGCGACCGTCCTGCCGGCGCCGGCGCTCGAAGGATGACGCCCGCCCGGATCGTCCGCACCTACCTCCTCATCACGGGGCTCTTCAACTTCGCGGCCTCGCTGATCTGGGGCGTGGACACGCTGTTCAAGCTCCATGCCGGGCTCGACATCTTCCAGGTGATGCTCACCAACGCCGCGTTCACATTCGGGATGGTGGTGTTCGAGATCCCGACCGGCGTGGTGGCCGATACCCTGGGACGGCGGATCTCGTTCATCCTGTGCGTGGCCACGCTGCTCGTTGCGACGCTGCTGTACGTGGCGACCGCATGGTTCCACTGGGGCTTCTGGCCGTTCATGGGGACATCGGTGTTGCTCGGCCTCGGCTACACCTTCTACACGGGAGCGGTGGACGCCTGGCTGGTGGACGCGCTCAAGGCGACGGGATTCGCCGAGTCGATGGAGGGCGTGTTCGCCAAAGGCCAGATGATGTACGGCGCGGCAATGCTCGCGGGCACGCTGGGCGGGGGATTGCTGGGGCAGATCGATCTCGCCGTCCCGTATCTCCTCCGCTCGCTGACGTTCCTGCCGCTCCTCGGCGTCGGGTGGTTCGTCATGCGGGAGGTCGGCTTCACCCCCCGGGCGCTCGAGCTGCGGCGCGTCCCCGTCGAAATGCGCCGGGTGTTCGTCGAAGGCCTCGACTACGGGCTGCACCACCGCGTGGTCCGGCCCGTCATGCTCGCGTCCCTGGTGGGCATGAGCTTCATGATCTTCGGCTTCTACAGCTGGCAGCGGTACTTCCTCGACCTGCTCGGCCGCGACGTCATCTGGGTATCGGGTCTGATCGCAGCGCTGCTGTCGCTCTCGATGATTCTCGGCAATGCGCTGGTGCGGCCGCTCAGTCGGTTCGTCCGCACGCGAACGGGACTGCTCGAGGGCTCGGCGGTCGTTCAGGCGGTGACGGTGGTGCTGTGCGGGCTGTTGGGCGCCGGCGCGACGCCGGGGGACACCGGCGCAGCGCTGCACGGCGTGCCCGTGCGGTTCGTCATCGTGGTGGCGCTGTACCTCGTGTACGGGATCGCGCTGGGGACGATGGGCCCCGTGAAGCAGGGATACCTCAACGCTCACATCCCATCCGCCCAACGGGCGACGATCATCTCGCTCGACGCGCTGTTCGCCGACGCCGGAGGCGTGGTGGGACAGACGGGATGGGGATACCTGGCGAAGATCAGGTCGATCGGTGAAGCCTGGATGTTCTCCGGAGCGACGTTGCTGGTCGCGGTACCGCTGTACTGGCTGGCACGAAGCGGCGACCGGACGCTGGACCGTTTCTCAGGCAGTCACTCCGCGGCTGAGGCGCATAGCGGTACGCAGTCCTGAGTCGCTGAATCACTGCGAGCCACTACGCGCCTGAGCAGCTGAGCACCTACCTTACGCCGCCACCTGTCTACTACTTCTCGTCCCGGCGCGTGTCTCTCCTGTCCCGGCGGATGTCCCGGGCATCCCGTCGCGCGTCTCTCCGGTCCTGCCGCAAGTCGTGACGATCGCGGCGGGCCTCCCCCAGATCTCCCTGGCGGAGGTCGCGGCGGATCTCCCGTCGATCCCCTCTGATCTCGCCTACGTCCTGCCGGCGCTCGCGGCGGTCGGCCCGCAGGTCGCGGCGGTCGTGGCGCAGCTCACGGCGTTCGGGGTGGGGGGCCTGGGGGGCCTGGGCGACAGTGATCGCCGGCCCGCCGGCGACCAGCGCGAGGGTCAGCAGAATGAAGCGTTGCATGGGCACGTCCTGTTGGGGTCCGCAGATCAGACGGAGACCGGGTGCCGGCGTTAGGGGGAGAGACTGGCTACGGGAGGATGGTGAGACGCGTCACTTCGGGGAGTTGTCAGATGGACAGATAGCCGCTCACACAGGCGCGTAGGGGTTTGCAGTACTGAGTGGCTCAGGACTGCCAACCGCTACGCGCCGGAGCGTCTGAGCACCGTCTGTCCAACTACTCACTGGCGAATTTCGGCAGGTCCTTCCTATGTCGCTTGAGGAACTCCTCGTAGATGTGGCTGTCGGTGTAATCTCTCATTTCGCAGATCTGCTCCCCCCTGAACCTGAGCACTACGCACGTTCGCTGGTCCATCACGTCCGATGGGTCTGATTTCAGCCAGCTACGCTCCCGGATCTCCACGATCACGCGGTCGTCCCCCTCGTACCAGTCGCGCCACACGTCCTCGTAACCCCAGTCGGCGGCGCCCAGGCCCTGCTCGCGGTTCTGCATCGAGCGGATCACCGCGTCGCGGCCATGCCACTCGCCGCCGATCGGCGGCGCGCCGGCGCACCAGTACACGATGTCCGGGGTGAAGTAGCCCGCTACCTCGTCCATCTTCCCAGCGAAGAGCGCCTTCTCGTATGCGCGCGCGACGTCCATGCGCTTGCTCATAGGGTCACGCCCTCCGGCATGGGCACGGGATTCGCTTTGCGGCCTGCGCGTTCCATCGGTTTATCCATTTCCGCCTTGTGTTCGTCCTGGATCGTCCAGAAGCCCACCGCGCGAGTCGCCAGCTCGCGGGACGCCTGGGCCAGCCCCTCGCTCATCTTCACCTGGCGCACGTTGTTCTCCATGTCTTCGGCGTCCCAGCCGCGGGAGTGCGCGATGAACGGATAGGGGGGAAAGAGGAAGCCCAGCTCAGACCAGAAGGTGAACAGCGATCCCGCCACGCCCTGGATGTTGTCCTGTCCCCCCGTGATGATGAACGCCGCGACCTTGTTCTTGATCAGGACCCTGTTGTGGATCGTGATCTGATTCTGAATGCAGTTCAGCCGCTCGGCCATCTTGTAGTAGAGCGACGAGGCGTTGCCCCAGCGGATCGGCGTCGAGATCAGGACGACGTCGGCCCAGTTGACGAGTCCCGCGTACACGGCGGTGAGCTGGTCGTCCGGGTCGCGCTCGGTGATGGCGCAGGGCCAGATGCAGGCGTGCGAGGCCTTGGAGTAGTTCCCCTCGCAATGGCGGAACTTGAGGTCGCGCAGCTGAATCGTCTGCGTGTCCGCATGCAGCGTCTGCTTCGCGTGCCGCATGGCGTGCTCCAGCAGCGCGTCGGAGGTGGAGTAGCGCGGGTTGCCCTCGTCCATCGCCGTCGTGGAGATGCCCAGGACGCGCGGCGGGGCGCCAGCGGGTTTGGGGGTGACGGTGAGCAGCGGATGCGGCTCGTGCTTCATCAGCCTGCGGGGCGTGATGGGCGGGGTTTGCACGTAGACGCCGTCGGCGCGCTCTTCGACGGCGTAGACCGCCGCCGCATCCTCGCCGTACCCCTCCGGTCCCTTCCCGGTGAGCACGCTGTACTCCCACGCGTGCCAGGGGCACATGACGTACTCGCCGTGCAACCGCCCTTCGGCCAGCGGGCCGCCCTTGTGGTTGCAGGTGTTGGAGATCGCGTGAAAGCGACCGTCGAAGAGGAACACGGCGATGACGTGACGGTCCAGCTTTGCGGCGAACGGCGCGCGGGCGAGCAGCTCGTCTCGCGTGCCGAGGCGATGCCAGTCGGGCATGCGGGCTCCGGGCGAAAGGGCTGCGATAACGTACCGGCGCTACATTACGCCGTCCATGAGCGCGCCGCGGCTCTTCGTCATCTGGCTCACGGTCTTCATCGACCTCCTGGGCTTCGGCATCATCATGCCGATCCTCCCGGGCATCGCGCAGCGGTTCGGCGCGCACGGCATCGGCTACGGCGCTCTGGTCGGCGCGTTCTCCCTGATGCAATTCCTCTCCACCGCGCTGCTGGGCCGGCTCTCGGATCGCATCGGCCGGCGGCCGATCCTGCTCACCACCATGCTGCTCAACGCGGGCGGGTACGTGCTGTTCGCGTACGCCCCGTCGTACGGGCTGCTGCTGCTCGCCCGCCTGGTCTCGGGGTTCGCCGGGGGCAACATCTCCGCGGCGCAGGCGTACGTCGCCGACATCACGACCGGGGCGGAGCGCTCCAAGGGGATGGGACTGATCGGGATGGCGTTTGGCCTGGGGTTCACCGCGGGTCCGGGCATCGGCCATCTCGCCGTGGCGCTCGGCGGTGACGCGGCCCCCGGGCTGGTGGCCGCCGCGCTGTCGCTCGTCAACTTCGTGTCGGCCTCGTTCATCCTGCCCGAGTCGCTGCGGGACGAGCACCGCAGCGCGCGCGAAGTCTGGCCGTTCCGCCACATGGCCGAGGCCCTGGCGCACCCGGAGCTGCGCCCCCTGATGCTGGTGTGGGCGATCGCGCCGTTCGCGTTCGCCGGATACACCGTGGCGCTGCCGTTGTGGGCGGGGGCGCGGCTCGGGTGGAAGACCGCGCAGCTGGGCACCTTCTTCATCATCGTCGGTCTGGTCGCCGCGTCGGTGCAGGGCGGGTTGTTCCGCATCCTCACCCGCCGGTATGGCGACCGGAGGCTGCTCATTGCCGGTATGCTCGGCATGGCCGTCTCGATCGGCGTGGTGCCGTTCCTGGGGACGACCGCCGCGGTGTATGCGTGGACCGTGGTGCTGGCGTTCTCCAACAGCATCATGGCCCCGGCGGCGACCGGACTCGTGTCCACGTTCGCCGCCGCCAACGAACAGGGGACGGTGCTTGGCGTCGCGCAATCCCTGAGTGCGCTGGGCCGCGCCTCGGGCCCCTACGCCATCGGGGCCGTGTTCGACTGGGTATCGTCCACCGGGTCGTTTCTCGTGGCCGGCGCCGTGATGCTCGTGGGGTGGATCGCTTCGTTCGGGGTATCGTCCGGGAGGCGGAGCGACGAGGCGCCGGCGCGCGTCGCCTAGCCGTCTCCCTCCCGCACCGGCATATTTTCGGTCCCCCACGCAGGAGTGTCCGCGCCCATGCGCGTCTACAAGACAGGTGAGATTCGCAACGTGGCGGTCGTGGGCCACGGCGCGAGCGGCAAGACGTCCCTCGTCGACGCCCTCGCGTTCGTGGCCGGCACCAGCAAACGCCACGGGTCCGTGAAAGACGGTACCGCCCTCACCGATTACACCGCCGACGAAATCGAACGCAAATACTCCATCAACCTGGCCCTCGCGGTCGCCGAGTGGATGGACGCGAAGCTCAACCTCATCGACACCCCGGGATACCTGGATTTCACCGGCGAAGCGTTGGCCGGCGTCTGGGCCGCCGACGGCGCCGTGGTGGTCGTGTCCGCCACCGCGGGCGTGGAGGTCGGCACCGAGAAGGTGTGGGACTACTGCGAGCGCCGCGCCGTGCCGCGGATGTTCTTCGTCTCCCTGATGGACAAGGAGCACGCCGACTTCGAGAAGGTGTACGGGTCGATCAAGGAGCGCCTGACGCCGAAGGTGATCCCGGTGGAGATCCCGGTCGGCGAAGGACCGGCGTTCCACGGGATCATCAACCTCTTCTCGAAGAAGTGCCATCTCTACAAGAAGGGGACGAAGGCGGGCGAATACGACGAGGTGGACGTGCCTGCCGAGTACCAGGACCGCTTCACCAGGTACTCCCAGGAGCTGATCGAGAGCATCGCCGCGACCGACGACGCCCTGCTCGAGCGCTACCTGGGCGGAGAGGAGATCGGACGCGACGAGGCGATCCACGCCATGAAGTCCGGGATGGCGAAAGGGGAGATCTTTCCCCTGTTCTGCGGCGCGGCCGAGCTCACCTACGGGACGCGCGCGTTGCTCACGAAGATGGTGGAGCTGCTCCCGTCGCCCGCGGAGCGTCCGCCGGTCGAGGGGCAGCGCTGGGGCAGCGCCGAGCACATCCTGCTGAAGCCGGACGACGGGGGGCCGTTTGCGGCCCAGGTGTTCAAGACGATCTCCGAGCCGCACGTGGGCGACGTCACCTTCTTCCGCGTTACCTCGGGCGCGGTGAAGAACGGTCAGGACGTGTACAACGCGCCGCGGCAGGCGGTGGAGAAGCTGAATCACCTCTGCGTCGCGGTGGGCAAGGACCGCACGGAGGTGGCCGAGCTGCACGCGGGCGACATCGGCGTAGTGGCGAAGCTGCGCGACACGCACACGAACGACACCCTCTCGACGCAGGCGAATCAGATCGTGCTGCCCAGGATCCCGTTCCCGGAGCCGGTGATCACCGTGTCGGTCGAGGTGAAGCAGCGCGGCGAAGAAGACAAGCTGTCCACCGGGCTGCACAAGCTGCACGAGGAGGATCCGACCTTCCATCACGAGTACAACGGCGAGCTGGGGCAGACGCTGATCCGCGGCCTGGGCGAGCGGCATCTCGAGATCGTGGTGGGACGCCTGGCGCGCAAGTTCGGCGTGCACGCGCAGATCGGGAAGCCCAAGATCGCCTACCGGGAAACGCTGCGCGGCAAGGCGGAGGGGCAGGGGAAGCACAAGAAGCAGACGGGCGGCCGTGGCCAGTACGGCGACTGCTGGATCCGGATCGCCCCGCTGCCGCGCGGGTCGGGATTCGTCTTCGAGGACCGGATCGTGGGGGGAGTCATCCCGCGGCAGTACATTCCGGCCGTCGAGAAGGGGATCGTCGAGGCGATGGCACGCGGCCCGGTGGCGGGGTACCCCGTCGTGGACTTCAAGGTGGAGCTGTTCGACGGCTCCTACCACGACGTGGACTCGAACGAGATGTCGTTCAAGATGGCGGGCATCCTGGCGTTCCGGAACGTGAGCCCGAACTGCAAGCCGGTGCTGCTCGAGCCGATCATGGACGTGGAGGTGTGGACACCGGATGACTATCAGGGGGCGGTGATGGGCGATCTCTCCTCGCGCCGGGGCCAGATCCTCGGGACCGAGCCGGACGGGCGGCTGGTGAAGGTGAAAGCGATGGTGCCGGAGGCGGATCTCGACCGCTACGCCACGTCGCTGCACTCGATCACCCACGGGCGCGGCACCTACCGGCAGAAGTTCCACGCCTACGAGCAGGTGCCGCCCGAAGTCGCCCAGAAGGTGGTCGACGCGCACAAGAAGGAAACGGAAGAGGAGAGGGCGTAGGCCGCACCGATGGCCGACCTGTTGGATCGCCTGCGGACGAGCCTGTCCGACCGCTACGCGTTCGATCGCGAGATCGGGCGCGGGGGGATGGCCACCGTGTACCGGGCCCAGGATCTGAAGCACCACCGCCCCGTGGCGATCAAGGTGCTGCACCCCTACTTGGCGATGAACCTCGGTCCCGAGCGCTTTCTGCGCGAGATCCAGATCGCCGCGCAGCTGCAGCATCCGCACATCGTCCCGCTGTACGACTCGGGGCAGGCCGGCGACCTGCTCTACTACGTCATGCCCTTCGTGGAGGGGGAATCGCTGCGCCAGCGGCTCGTGCGCGAGCCGCGGCTGTCGCTCGACGAAGCGCTGCACCTGGCCCGGGCCATCGCCGCGGCGCTCGACTATGCCCACCGCCATGGCGTGGTGCATCGCGACATCAAGCCGGAGAACGTGATGTTGCACGAGGGTGAGGCGATGGTGACCGACTTCGGGATCGCCAAGGCGGTCAGCGCCGCCGCATCGGAGAACCTCACCCAGACCGGCGCCGCCGTCGGGACGCCCGCCTACATGAGTCCCGAGCAGGCGAGCGGGGCGGTCGAGCTGGACGGCCGCAGCGACGTATACAGTCTGGGCTGCCTGGTCTACGAGATGCTGACCGGACGCACGCCGTTCACCGGCCCGACGGCGCAGGCGATCATCGCGCAGACCTTCACCGAGCCGCCGCCGCCGCTGCGCTCGGCCCGGCCGGCGGACGGGACGCCCGAGTGGGCGGAGCAGGCCATCATGAAGGCGCTCGCCAAGGACCCGGCGGCGCGGTTCGCCACCGCGGCGCAGTTCTCCCAGGCGCTCAAGGCCCAGGGCGTGAGCACGCCTCCGGGAGCGACCGTGACGACCGCCGCCGGCGCGGCCGCGAAATCCATCGCCGTGCTGCCCTTCGTGAACATGAGTGCCGACCCCGAGAACGAGTACTTCACCGACGGGATCGCCGAGGAGATCATCAACGCGCTCACGAAAGTGCAGGCGCTGCGCGTCGCGTCCCGGACCTCGTCGTTCGCCTTCAAGGGGAAGAACCAGGACATCCGCAAGGTGGGCGAGCAGCTGAACGTCGGCACCGTGCTCGAGGGGAGCGTGCGCAAGGCGGGAACGAAGCTGCGCGTCACGGCCCAGCTCGTGAGCGTCGCCGACGGCTACCACCTCTGGTCGGAGCGTTACGATCGCGAGCTGCAGGACGTGTTCGCGATCCAGGACGAGATATCGGAGAACATAGTAAAGGCGCTGCGAGTGGTGCTGAGCGAACGGGAAAAGCGCGCCATCGAAAAGGCGCCGACTGACAACGTCGAGGCCTACGATTACTATCTGCGCGGGCGCCAGTTCTTCCACCAGTTCCGCCGCACCGGGATCCAGTATGCGCGGCGGATGTTCGAGCGCGCTATCGAGATCGATCCCAAATACGCTCTCGCGTACGCCGGCGTGGCAGACTGCTGCTCGTTTCTTTACATGTACTGGGACGGGAGCAAATCCAACCTCGATGGCGCCGACTCGGCGAGCCAAAAGGCGCTGGATCTCGATTCGGAGCTCGCCGAGGCGCACGCCTCCCGTGGATTCGCGTTCTCGCTGAGCAAGCGGTACGAGGAAGCCCGGCGGGAATTCGAGACCGCCCTCCGGCTCAACCCGAAGCTGTACGAGGCGCACTACCTCTACGCGCGGGCGTGTTTCCAGGAAGGTCGGCTCGAGGAGGCGGTGCGCCACTATGAGGACGCGGCCCGGGTGCGACCGGAGGACTATCAGGCCCAACTGCTGATGCAGGCGCCGTTGAAGGGGCTGGGACGCAAGGCGGACGCCGAAGACGCATTGCGCCGAGGACTGGAGATCGCGCGGAAATACCTCGAGCTCAATCCCGACGACCCCCGGGCGCTCTACCTCGGCGCCAACGCGCTGATCCAGCTCGGCGAGCGACAGCAGGGTCTGGAATGGGTGAAACGGGCGTACGCGATGGATCCCGAAGACTCCGGCGTCCTCTACAACGTGGCCTGCTGTTATGCCGTGCTCGGCCAGGCCAACGATGCCCTCGCGTGTCTGGAGCAGGCGATCCAGAACGGATACAGTCACAAGCAGTGGCTGGAGAACGACTCAGATCTCGACTCGCTTCGCGGCGAGCCGCGCTTTCAGGCGCTCCTCGGACGGCTGTGACCGGAACACTGATGCGTAGCCGGGTACCGGGAATCGCAGGTATAGAACTCTTCCTGGATTAGGAGACCAGCAATGCGAACGCTCGGGATCGTCACGCTGTGTGTGGCCGCCGTCGCCGCCTGCAAGAAGGCCGAGCAGGCGAAACCCCCGGCGCCGCCGCCCCCCGCGGCGAGGAAAGTGGCTGAGATCGACAGCCTGCAGACACCGGAATCGGTGTTGTGGGACTCGGTGCAGGACGTGTACTACATCTCGAACGTCAACGGCAACCCCAACGTCAAGGACAACAACGGCTTCATCAGCCGCGTGAAGCCCGACAGCGGAGTCGAGAACCTGCGGTTCATCGCGGCCGGGCAGAACGGCGTCACGTTGAATGCGCCGAAGGGGCTCGCCCTGCGCGGGGACACCCTCTGGGTCGCCGACATCGACGCGGCGCGCGCGTTCAACGCGAAGACCGGGAAGCCGCTGGGCATGGTGGATCTGCGCGCGCTGCGCGCCACCTTCCTCAACGACGCCGCGTTCGGTCCCGACGGCGCGCTCTACATCACCGATACGGGCATCCAATTCGATTCTGCGGGCAACATGTCCCACCCGGGGACGGACCGGATCTTCCGGATCACGTCCAACCGCCGGGTGAGTGTGGCGGCGGAGGGCGACAGCCTGCGGCGTCCCAACGGGATCACCTGGGACGCGACCGGGAACCGCTTCATCGTGGTGGCGTTCGGCGGGCCCACCGTGTTCGCGTGGAAGCTCGGCGACAAGCTGCCGACCGTCATCGCCCAGGGTCCGGGCTCCTTTGACGGCGTCGTGGTCGCACGCGGCCAATTGCTCGTGTCGAGCTGGGCCGATTCGACCGTCTCGGCCTACCAGAGCGGCAGCGAGGTCAAGGTGATCTCGGGCGTCGCGGGCCCCGCCGATTTCGGGTATGACGCCAAACGCAACCGGGTCATGATCCCGCTCTTCACCCAGAATCGCGTGGAGATCTGGCAGCTCCCGTGAGAACGACGGCCGGAGGTGCGATGATGCCAAGGCTCGCCCGGTTTCTCTGCTGCGGTCTCCTGTTGGCCGCGTGCAAGCCGACGGACAAGGGTCCGCCCGCGTCGCAGGATTCCGCGACACCCGCGCCGCCTCCCGCGCCGACGGCGACGCGGGTCATCGCGGTGCCGGGATTCCTGACCCCCGAATCGGTGCTGCACGATTCCGTGCAGGACGTCTACTTCGTCTCGAACATCAACGGCAGCCCGACCGCGAAGGACGGCAACGGCTTCATCAGCCGCGTGACACCGGAGGGTGCGGTCGTCAACCTCAGGTTCATCGAGGGCGGGAAGAACGGCGTCACGTTGAACGCCCCCAAGGGCATGGCCCTGGCCGGAGACACGCTATGGGTGGCCGACATCGACGCGGTGCGCGCGTTCGACGCCAAGAGCGGGGCGCCGCTCGACAGCATCAGTCTGGGCACGCTCGCCGCCGTCTATCTGAACGACATCACCGCGACGCCGTCGGGCGCCCTCTACATCACCGACACGGGAATCCGGCTCGACGACGTCGGGAACGTCCTGCATCGCGGCCCCGACAGGCTCTTCCGGATCGGGCCCGATCGGACGGTCACGGTCGCCCTGCGCGGCGATTCGTTGGGGTGGCCCAACGGGATCGCGCTGGATCCGGTCGGCAGGCGGTTCATCATCGGGCAACGCGGCGGGAAGGCGCTGCTCAGCTGGAAGCCCGAGGATCGCGCGCCCGGCGTCATCGCGACCGGCGCGGGCGGCTTCGACGGCGTCGTGATCGCCGGCAACCGGATTCTCGCGTCCAGCTGGAACGACTCCACCGTCTCGAGCTACGAGACCGGCAAGGAAGTCCGGCTGATCAGCAACGTGCCGGGAGCGGCGGACATCGGCTACGACGCCAAACGGAACCGGGTACTGGTCCCGGTGATCACGGGGAACCGGGTGGAGATCTGGCAGCTCCCCTGAGCGTCACATCACGCGGCTCGCGGAGGCGGAGTCGCCGCAGGCGGCGACTGCAGCACCACCCCTTCACCGAGTGAGACGCCGGGACCGGTGAGACCTCCCAGATCGGCGCCCAGATAGGCCTCCTCGCCGTGCTCGGCGAGATCCAGACCGGCGATCTCGTCCCGCACCGCGGCCCGCACGCCGAAGACCGCACGCACCACCAGGAAGATCGCGGTGGTGCCCAGAGCGGCGAGTCCGGCCGCGGCGAGAACGGCGACGGCCTGAATGCCGAGCTGGGCCGCATGTCCGGCCAGCAGACCGTCGGCTCCGCCGGGGTTGACGGCCTTGCTGGCGAAGACCCCCGTGAGCAGCGCACCCCCGATGCCCGCCAGCCCGTGACACGAGAAGACGTCGAGCGAGTCGTCGAGCCCGCTCCGGGAGCGCCGCTGCATGGCGAAGTAGCTCACCACGGCGCACAGCGCGCCAATCGCCAGCGCGGCGCGGGGCGTGACGTATCCCGCCGCGGGAGTGATGCCGACGAGCCCCACGACGGCGCCGGTGGCCGCGCCGACCGCTGTGGCCTTGCCGCCGCGCCACGCGTCCAGGGCGGCCCAGGTGACGAGGGCAGCCGCGGCCGCGGTGTTGGTATTGACGAAGGCGAGCACGGCGACGCCGTTCGCCGCGAGCGCCGACCCGGCGTTGAACCCGAACCACCCGAACCACAGGATTCCCGCGCCGAGCAGGACGAGCGGCACGTTGTGCGGAACGAGCGGCGTGCGCCGGAATCCCTGCCGGGGCCCGAGCAGCCGCGCCGCCACCAGCGCCGACACCCCCGCGCTGATGTGGACCACGGTGCCGCCGGCGAAATCGAGCGCGCCGCGCTGCAGGAGCCAGCCACCCGTGCCCCACACCCAGTGGGCGAGGGGAATGTAGACCAGGGTCGCCCACAGCACGAGAAAGGCGACGTAGGCGCGGAATCGCATGCGCTCGACGATCGCGCCGGAAATCAGGGCGGGGGTGA
>DATGDE010000245.1:0-9753 GCA_035311125.1 Gemmatimonadales bacterium | reverse complement strand
TCGAGGCGATTCAGCTGCTCCAGCAGGCGAATCCGCTGCAGTACCAGCCGGCCAACGGCGCCGAGTATCCGCGTGGGCGGCTGGGCCGCTCGCTACTCCAGATCGCCCAGCTCATCAAGGCCCACGTCGGGATGCGGGTGGCGTTCCTCGATGCCACCGGCTGGGACACACACGCGAACGAGGGTGCGAGCGACGGGCAGCTCGCGGGCCTGCTGGACGAGCTGGGGGCGGCCCTCGTGGCCTTCAGTACCGATCTGGGCGAGGGAATGCGGGACGTGGTGCTCCTGACGATGTCCGAGTTCGGCCGGGCGGTGCGCGAGAACGGCACCGGCGGCACCGATCACGGCCACGCGACCGCCATGATGGTCCTGGGCGGACCGGTGGCCGGCGGCCGGGTGCTGGGGCACTGGCCCACGCTGGATCCGGCGGCCCGGTACGAGGGCCGCGACCTCGCCGTCACGACGGACTTCCGCGATCTGTTCGGGGAGATCCTCGCGCGCCACCTGGGAGCCACGGACCTGTCCGCCGTATTCCCCGGCCATCCGCTCACGCCCGCGAATTTCCTGGGGGTGATTCGCAGCTAGAGCGGTTCGCCGTTAGTCTTCACGTATCATGAACCTCACCGGAAGACTCGCCGTCGTCACCGGCGCCACCGAGGGCATAGGCCGCGCCATCGCCTTCGCGCTGGGCCGTGCGGGTGCCGCGGTGGCGATCTGCTCCCGCACGGCGTCCGCAGTGGACGCGACGGTCGCGGCGCTGCGCGAGGCCGGCGTAGACGCGTTGGGCCGTGCCTGTGACGTGGGGGACGCCGCGGCGGTCGCCGCGTTCGGTGCGTTCGTGGCGCAGCAGCGGGGAGACGCGGCGGTGCTCGTGAACAATGCCGGCGTCGGCCGCTTCGCCCCGCTCGAGCAGCTCACCCTGGAAGACTGGGATCTCACGATGGGGACGAACGTACGGTCCCTCTACCTCGTGACCCGGACGTTTCTCCCCGGACTGGCACGGAGCGGGGCGGCCGCGATCGTGAACATCGCCTCGCTCGCGGGGAAGAACGGGTTCGACGGCGGAACGGCGTACTGCGCCTCGAAGCACGCGGTCCTGGGATTCTCCAAGGCGCTGATGCTCGAAGTCCGCAAGCGCGGCATCCGGGTGATCGCGGTGTGCCCCGGCTCGGTCGTGACGCCGTTCATGGACAAGCAGTCCCAGATGCGGCCCAACCGGGACCGCGTGCTGCAGGCGGATGACGTCGCGCAGGCGGTGCTCGGCGCGCTCACCCTGCCCGACCGCGCGATGCTGAGCGAGTTGGACCTGCGGCCGACGAATCCCTAGAGGGCTAGGCCGTGATCCTGTTGCGGTAGATCGTGAGCACGGCGAGGCCGTAGACGCCGACGGCGAGGAGCAACAGCCCGAAGGGACGGTCGCTGCCCAGCTTCAGCACGCCGACCGCCGCGTAGGCGATGCTCGCCAGGAACCCCAGCGCCAGCACTTCCCGCCGCCCCATGAGAATCCCGAACACATACCCCCAGCTGAAGCCGGTGAGGGCCAGCAGGGGGAGGCCGAGCCGCAGGATGTGACCGGGATCGATGAGATTCAGCCCGCCCGCATACATGCAGAACAGACCAGTCACCGTGTGGCCCGCCAGGTGCAGGGCCAGTGGCAGTGGCACCGTTTGAAACCCGGCGCGCCGGGTGGGTGACGTCATGCTCGGTTCACGGGGGTTGGAGACGTGGCTAAAATAACCCGCAGGCGGACCACATGCGAGTGACGCGCACTTATCTCCAGTTGAGCATGCCCGGTCAATTCCGGGCCGCGTTGGGCGATTTTCCCGACCTCCGCCTGGAGCGCGTCACGCATCCACCCGCCCTGTATCGCCAGTGTTACCGCACGGTCGGAGCGGCGTATCGCTGGCGCGACCGCTGGGACTGGAGCGACGAAGAGATCCGCGCGCATCTCGCCGATCCCGACATCACGTTCCACGTCGCCACACGCGCCGGCGCGCTAGCCGGCTATTACGAGCTGCGCCGCGTGACCGACGACGACTCGGTCGAAGTCGCCTATTTCGGCCTCGTGCCGGAAGCGCTCGGCCGCGGGCTCGGGAAGCACCTGCTGTCGTGCGCGGTGCGTGACGCCTGGGCACTGCGGCCTGCACCCGGGCGCGTGTGGCTGCACACCTGCACGCTCGATCATCCTCACGCGCTGCCGAATTACGTGGCGCGCGGCTTCGTCCCTTATAAGACGGAAGCGTACGAAGTAGATTCCGTCACATGAATTTCCAGTTCCATTTGTCCCGCAAAGCCAAGCTCATTACCGCCGCCGTCGTCGCCGCGCCGATTCTCGTCTTCGCCATCTACACCTGGTCCGCGCTGACCTACACCTACTCAGCCGGCGAACGCGGACCCGGCTTCGTACAGAAGTTCTCCAGGAAGGGCTGGCTCTGCAAAACCTGGGAAGGCGAGCTCGCACTGCTGCCGCTGCCCGGCACCTTCTCCCCCGAGCGGTTCGATTTTACCGTGCGTGACGACAACGTCGCCCAGTACATCAACGCATCGCTCGGCAAGCGGGTCGTGCTAACCTACCAGCAGCACAAGGGCATCCCCACGACGTGTTTTGGGGAAACCGAATACTTCGTGACATCCGTGAAAGTGATCCCATGACCGCCAACAGCTTCGGGGGTCGCGCGACCCTCGCCGTGGGCGAGCGCCGCTTCGAGATCTATCGCCTCGACGTCCTCGAGAAGCGCGGATTGCCGGTGGCCCGGCTCCCCTTCTCGCTCAAGATCCTGCTCGAGAACCTGCTGCGCCGCGAAGACGGCCGCAGCGTGACCGCGGCCGACGTGGAGAAGCTCGCCCGCTGGGATCCAAAGAAAGCGCCCGATGAGGAAATCGCCTTCATGCCGGCGCGCGTCCTGCTGCAGGACTTCACGGGAGTGCCCGCCGTCGTGGATCTCGCCGCGATGCGCGACGCCATGGCGCAGATGGGCGGCGATCCAAAGCAGGTGAATCCGCTGCTCCCCGCCGAGCTGGTGATCGACCACTCGGTGATCGTGGACGAGTTCGGGACCCCGACCGCCTTCCAGGCCAACGCCGAGCTCGAGTTCCGCCGCAACCGCGAGCGCTACGCCCTGCTGCGCTGGGCGCAGCAGACGTTCCAGGGATTCCGCGTCGTCCCCCCCGACACCGGCATCGTGCACCAGGTGAACCTGGAGTACCTGGCCCGCGTGGTGTTCACGACCGGCGGGACCACCCCTCAGGCGTACCCCGATACCCTGGTCGGCACCGACTCGCACACCACGATGGTGAACGGGCTCGGCGTCCTGGGCTGGGGCGTGGGCGGGATCGAAGCGGAAGCGGCGATGCTCGGCCAGCCGGTGTCGATGCTGATCCCCCAGGTCGTCGGGTTCCGGCTCACGGGGAAGCTCGCCGAAGGCGCCACCGCGACCGATCTCGTGCTCACAGTGACCGAGATGCTGCGCAAGAAGGGTGTGGTCGGAAAGTTCGTCGAGTTCTACGGGCCCGGGGTCGCTACGCTCCCCCTCGCCGACCGCGCCACCATCGGCAACATGGCGCCGGAGTACGGCGCGACCTGCGGCATCTTCCCGGTGGACGCCGAGACGCTGCGCTATCTCGAGTTCACCGGCCGTCCTCATGAGCAGGTGGCGCTGGTCGAGGCCTACGCCAAGGAGCAGGGGCTGTTTCACTCGGCGGATTCACCCGACGCCGTCTACTCCGACACGCTGTCGCTCGACCTGGGCAGCGTCGAGCCGAGCCTCGCGGGGCCCCGCCGGCCGCAGGACCGCGTCAGCCTCGCCCAGGTGGGGAAGACCTTCCTCGCGGCATTGCCGTCTCTCATGAAGCCGACCTCGCCCATCGTCGCTCCTCCCGCCGCCAACGGCGGACGCTGGGAGAGTGAAGGTGGCGGGACGGCGGTCGCGGTGGAGGCACCGCCGCAGCGCACCCACGTGTCCCTGAAGATCGACGGTGAGGAATGCCGCCTGCACCACGGGTCGGTCGTCATCGCGGCCATCACGAGCTGCACCAATACGTCGAACCCGTCGGTGATGATCGCCGCGGGCCTGCTCGCCAGGAAAGCGGTCGAGAAGGGCCTCAAGAGCCGGCCGTGGGTGAAGACCAGCCTCGCGCCAGGCTCCAAGGTGGTGACCGACTATCTCGACCAGGCCGGGCTCACTCCCTACCTCGAGAAGCTTCGCTTCAATCTGGTGGGCTACGGCTGTACCACCTGCATCGGCAACTCGGGGCCCCTGCCCGAGGCCGTGTCGGCGGCGGTCGCCGAAGGCGAGCTCGTGGTGGCTGCGGTGCTCTCGGGCAACCGCAATTTCGAGGGACGGATCCAACAGGAGGTGCGCGCGAACTACCTCGCCTCGCCACCGCTCGTCGTGGCCTACGCGCTGGCCGGCCGCATCGACATCGACCTGCAGCACGATCCGCTGGGCACCGGCAAGGACGGCAAGCCCGTCTTCCTGCGCGACATCTGGCCCACCTCGCGGGAAGTGGACGACCTGGTTCGCAGCTCGATCAAATCAGCGATGTTCCGCAAGTCCTACGGCGAAGTGTTCACCGGCGACGAGCGCTGGCGCGGACTTCCCGTGCCCGCCGGCGATCGTTTCGTGTGGGAGCCCGATTCGACCTATATCCGCCGGGCGCCCTATTTCGACGGCATGCCGGCTGCTCCAGCGCCGATCCGCGACATCACCGGGGCGCGCGTGCTCGCCCTGCTGGGAGACTCGATCACCACCGACCACATCTCTCCCGCGGGCTCCATCAAGAAGACGAGTCCCGCCGGGCAGTACCTGGTGGGACACGGGGTCCAGCCGATCGATTTCAATTCCTACGGCTCGCGTCGCGGTAATCACGAGGTGATGGCGCGCGGCACGTTCGCCAACGTCCGCCTCAAGAACCTCCTCGCCCCGGGAACGGAGGGGCCCGTCACACGACACCTCCCCGACGGCCGGGAGATGACGATCTACGACGCATCGGTGCAGTACCAGGCCGAAGGGACGCCGCTCGTGGTCCTCGCGGGCAAGGAATACGGGTCCGGCTCCTCGCGCGACTGGGCCGCGAAGGGCCCGCGGCTGCTGGGCGTGCGGGCCGTGGTCGCCCAGAGCTACGAGCGGATCCACCGCTCGAATCTGGTCGGGATGGGAATCCTGCCGTTGCAGTTCCTGCCGGATCAGAGCGCGCAGACCCTGGGGCTCACGGGCGAGGAAGTCTTCGAGCTGAACGGACTCGCGGGTGTGCTCGCCGAAGGATTCCCGCGCGGCAAGGAGGTGACCGTCGGCGCCGTGAAGCCGGACGGCTCGCGCCTCGAGTTCCGCGCGACGGTACGCATCGATACGCCGCAGGAGCTGCAGTACTACCGGCACGGGGGCATTCTGGAGTACGTGCTGCGGCAGCTCGCCGGCCAACGCGCCTAGCCCGCTACACCCCTTACCCTCCGGCGGATTCAGTGCGCCGGGAGTGCGGCCAGACGCTCGCGGACCGCGGGACTCGCTGCCGCGAGCAGAGCCGACCACGCTCGCCGCCACGAGACTTCGAGGACAGGCACGAGGTCCGGCGGCAGCGGCGTACTCCCCGTCCCGTGCCCGACATGCAGCGACACCTCCCCCGCCGCCCGCTCGAGAACCGCGCGGAGCCGGATCTGCTCGGCCGAATCCGGCTTCCCCACGACGCGCACCAGCGTCGCGAAGTACGACGTCGCTCCCGCCGCCAGCGCCAGCGCCCGCCCGGCGTCCGCCGAGAGGCTGTCCGGCGTGGCGAAGCCCAGCCGGGCGCAGGGCAACGCCCAGTTGTCGGTCTCGTAGAGGCCGGCGGGATTGGCGAGCCAGATCCAGGCGTGGGCCACGGCTACCTGCGGCCCGTCGCCCTGGTGATGGGTATGGTGGACGCCGGCATGGCTCAGGATGAAGCTCTCCTCGTCCACGGTCCCGGCGTGCGTGTGCCAGGCCCACGAGGGCAGCGGCAGGGCCGGCGGCCGGGTCGAGTCGGTCACCAGTGCCGCATACGCCACGCCGACCAGCTTCGGAACGCCGCCGATCGTGGCGTACTCGAGCACCGGAGGGCGAGCCGGGTCGAGCACTCCGGCCAGCAGCAGGCCGGGATTCACCCAGTGCTCTCCCATGCCGGGGAAGTCCGGTCCCACCTTGCGATACCCGTCCTCGATCGCCGCGCTCCGGTCCTGATAGCGCGCGGTTCCAGCGCGCGCGACGGACGCGAGGTCCGTCTGCGCGGGAAGCCGGGCCAATGGGATCCACCAGAGGCAACCCAGCAGAGCGACGCGCCGCAGCCCCCGGCTCAACGGATCACCTCCACCGAATCCTGCCCGTAGGCAGCGAGCAGCCGGTGCAGCATGTCGTCCGACATGCCCTGCGGGTAACGCGCCAGGAGCGTGAGCCGCTGGCGCGTGCTCTTGTCGAGCGCCCCGGAGCCGATCGCGATGCCGCTCCCGCCCGCGGGAGCCCACCCGCTCTTCACCGTCCGGAGGGGGACGACGATGATCGCCCGGGAATCGCACACGATCAACGTGGTGTCCCCGACGGCCACCAGTTCCGCCAGCAGCGCGCGCTTCGAGCCGCCCACGCGGAGGCGCAGGTCGAGCGTGATCCCTCCGGGGTTCCGCGCCGGTGGAAATTGCTGCACGGTCGTGCCGGAACTGCACGACAGCGCGGCGTACACGATGATCGGGCCGGCTGGGAAGCGGATCATGATCACCTCACCGGTACGCGGGTGGCGAGAAAGCGGCGCTCCAGCGTGCCCTTGACGACGCGGTAGCGGGCGACGGCGCCCGCCAGCGCCGAGTCGCTGGGAACGAACGGCTGGCTGCTACGAGGAGCGGCGAGCCAGCCGCGGCGGATCCACTCGATGTAGTAGCCCTGCGATGCCAGAAGAAACGTCCGTAGCGAATCCGCCGGGGCCGTGTCCGGCCGCCATTCGGCCGTGAAGCGCTGGCCCGCGGTGGTCTCGAGGTAGCGGCCGTCGGCGGACGCGAGGCTCGCCCGGGCCGCCGTGTCGAGCGCTCCGGCCGCGTCCAGCACCCGGGCGAGTGCGTGACGGCGCACCGCGGGGCGGCGCACGGCGAAGCCCGCCGCCACCCGGTCGATGCGCCAGTCGTCGGCCACGAAGGTGAGGCGCACGCGCAGGACCGGTCCCGCCGGCGCCGGCACCACCGCCGCAATGTCCTTCCAGGCCACGGGGCCCGTGTCGCGCAGGTGTGCCGCTTCCTGCCATTCGCCGTCGCGCCACACCGCGACGCGCATGCCCATCTGCGCCGCGTACCACTGGCCGAGCTGCAACGCGGGTCCCACGCGCTCCAGCTGCGACGCCTGCCAGTCGAGCGAACGCGCGCCGGCGTCGCCCAGCATCACGTCGTAGAGCAGCACGGTGTTCAGCAGACTGTTCCGCATCCGGAAGAGCAGCGCGACGCTGTCGCCGTGGGACGCGGGCGCGGGGAATTCGAGCTCGATCGTGTCGTCCAGGTCGCCGGGCCGGGCGACGGCCAGGAGTCCCGAGTCGCTGTGGAAGGCGTCGCCGTCGGCGACGTCGAGCGAAGCGCGTACGTCGCGCCCGCCGCGATCATGCGCCGCCGTCGGAGCCATGAGCCGCCCGATCGCCACCGGATGCCCCTGCCCATCCGGAGCGACGAATTCGTCCGGACCGTGACGCACCTCGAGCAGCTCGAGCTGGTTGATGTAGTGCGTCTCGTACGCCTCGTCGCGGACCTCGAGTCGCAGCACGCCCTGCGCATCGGGCTGCGCGCGCAGCCGATCGACGTCCCTGGCCTCAAACAGCGGTGCGATACTGTAGGAGAACCCCTCGGCCTCGAGGCGTTGCGTGCCGGCGCTGTCCGAGTAGAAAGTCGGGCACGAGCCGAAGCACTTGGGGTCCGAAGCGCATTCGATCGCGACGATCACACCGGCGGTGAGCACCGCCGTGCCGGCGATGGCAACGGTGGTCAGCAGCGCCGTCGGTACCGCGTCCACCCGGGTGCGGTACGCTTCGAGCCCGAGCACGCTGTCCAGCGGCAGGGTCGCGGCGGGTCCGGCCGGCTGCAGCCGTAGATCGTAACGGGTTCCGGAGCCGCGCACCGTGTCGTGCGACAGGGTGATCCCGTCGGGGAAGACGACCGTCTCCCCGCTCACGAGATGCGCCTTCACAGGCGTGGCCACGGTCACGGAATCCGCCGAGCGCGGCACCTGCTCGATCCCGACGTAGTGCACGGTGCAGGCGAGGGCGGCGCAGGCGGCGACGACCGCCACGAGGTACCTGATCATCAGCCGGCCTTGGTGAGGGACGGACGAAGTGATGCACCGCGACAGTCAAGAGCCTGTCAAGCGCTTCAGGTCCGCTTGCGGAATCCTTCATTCCGCCGGCGCTACGTTGCCCGGTGGACCCTCCCGGAGGGGCGCATGCCCGACATCCTGCTCGAACCCTATGCCGAAGCGCTGGATGAGTTTCCGATCACCGGAACGACGCAGGACAAGCTGCGCGCCGCGGTGCGCTATGCGGTGCGGGCCCCTTCCAGCCACAACAGCCAGCCGTGGCAGTTTCAGCTCGCCGGTGACGTGCTCGAGCTCCGCGCCGACCGCTCGCGGGGACTGGCCGTCGTCGACCCGGACGACCGGGAGCTGGTGATCAGCTGCGGCGCCGCCCTGTTCCACCTGTGCCTGGCGCTGCGGCATTTCGGCTCCGCCCCGCAGGTCGAGCGCCTGCCCAATGCCGCCGATACGGATCTCCTGGCCCGCGTCAGGGTCACCGGCCCATGGGAGCGGACGGCGGAGGATGTGGCCCTGTTCAAGGCCGTCCCACGGCGGCGCACCAACCGTCGGGCGTTCGAGGACCGGCTGCTGCCGCCGGGGCTCGGAGCCGCGCTCGAGGCGGCCGCCCAGGCCGAGGGGACGTGGCTGCACGTATTCCGGACTCCGGAGGCGCGCAGCGCGATCGCCGGTCTCGTAGCCGAGGGCGACCGGATCCAGATGGCCGACAAGCGGTTCCGCCGCGAGCTCGCGGCCTGGTTGCGCCCCAACTGGACCAGCGCCCGCGACGGCATGCCGGGGTTCGCCCTGGGCATGGGCGACGTGATGGCCGCCGCCGGCCCGCTGATCGTGCGGACGTTCGATGTCGGTCGCGGGCGCGCGGCGCACGACGAGGAGCTGGCCGAAGGCTCGCCGCTCCTGGCGCTGCTCGGCTCGGTGCAGGATACGCCCTACCATTGGCTCGTGACCGGAGAAGCGCTGGCGCACGTGGTGTTGCGCGCTCAGGTCGACGGCGTGGCCGCGTCCTACCTGAACCAGCCGATCGAAGTCCCCGAGCTGCGGCCGCGGCTGCAGCTGGTCGCCGGACGGCCCGGCTATCCACAGATGCTGCTGCGGCTGGGTGTCGGGCGTGAGGTATCGGAAACGCCGCGCCGCCCCGTGTCCGACGTGCTCACCGGCTGACCGCCGCCTGCCGCAAACAAGAACGCCGGGATCCGAACGGATCCCGGCGTTGTCGCTTCGCCTGCGACGCTCAACTCTTGAGCGCCTTGGCCGGAGCGACCTCCACCTTGATCTCACGGGCCTTCGCCTTCTCGAGCTTCGGCAGGACGATGCTCAGGACGCCGTGCTCGTACGCCGCCTTGATGGCGCTCGGGTCCACGGTGCCCGGCAGGGTGAAGCTGCGCTCGAAAGACCCGTAGCTCCGCTCATAGCGGTGCACCTTCTCCGCCTTCTCCTCGGCGACCTGCTCCTTGGTGCCCGAAATGGTG
>DATGDE010000244.1:0-3289 GCA_035311125.1 Gemmatimonadales bacterium | reverse complement strand
AAGAGACAATTCCCGGCGTTCGATAGCCGTGACACATTGCTCGATGCCCCGGTCGCCGATACCATAGACCTGCACGGCCTCAGCGCGGTCGAGGCCGAGCACACGGTGCGCAGGGTGGTGGAGAATTGGCACCGGCGGGGTGGGGGCGTGCTGTACTTCATCACGGGCAAGGGCCGCGGATCGCTCGCGGGACCGGTGCTCAAGCGCAAGGTCGCCGCTTTGCTGCAACGTGACTTGAACGCCTGGGTGGCCGACCACGCCCCGGACGATGCGGGGGGCGGGTTCAAGGTGCGCGTGCGCTGACCGCTTGGATGATTGACGTCGGGAGGTGCCCTATGCGAATACTTCCTCGTCTACTGCCACTCCTGAGCGCCCTGTGTCTCGCCGGCGCCTGCACGGACTCACTCTGCGGCTGCACCCTTGGACCGATGCTCCACATAACCCCTGACAGCCTCCTCGACTCCGCCACGGTAGGCAGCACGACCCCGCGCGTGATGACCATCGAGGTCATGAACGAGGGCGGGGGCGAGTTGCGCTGGCGGGCCATAATCAAGCACGCGAGTCCGTGGCTCTCCATGGCCCCCGATACCGGTACGGCGGGAGTGACGCCCGCTCCGCAGCTTCACGCGAATCCCACCGGCCTCGCCGTTGGGAGTTACCGGGACACCGTCGTGGTGGAGGACGCTTCGGGGACAGGTTCCCTGCAGGTACCGGTGGAGTTTCGCATCCACCAGTAGGGCGGGACAGTCGGCCTTCTTCATATTACTATTCTCCCTGCGCGCGCCGTCCGCGCACTGCTGGGAGCGGCCCGCCAACTTCGGCGGACCCAGGCGTTGCCCAACCGGCCTCCCAGCGACTATGCCGCCTCCAATGCGAGCGTGCCTGTGTCCTCTGTGACTAGCCTCAGCGGATGAGCGCAAGGCCGGAGTATCAGCAGGAGGTGCTGCGGCAGGCCGGGGTCGCCCTGCAGGGTCGAGAGGTCACCCTGTGGGAAGTCTCCCCCGGCTCGGGCGTCGCCCCTTTGGCGAGCAGCGTGTCCCTCCTCCCTGGTCATGCGACGCGGGCAGAGCTCGACGCGACACTACGCCAGTGGGGCGTCCCGGTGATCGAGGGGACCCGCTGGATCGGCTGCCGGCTGGCGAACGGAGGACACTGGTGCCTGGCGCCGGTGCGCGCCCGCCCTCCCGCGCCGCCGCCGGGCGGCGTCGAGCGGCGCAGCCGTGAGCGCCTCATCCTCGAGCTCGCCGGGCTCTGCCTCGGTGCCATCGACGTCGCGACGGGACCCAAGCCGCGCCTCTCCCCCTCCGAGGCGGCCCTGGAATACGCCCGCCAGCCGAGCGTCATCGCCCACGAAGTGGGGAACCAGCTGACCGTGGCCGGCGGCAACCTCGAATTCGCGCTCGCCGCGGTACGCTCGGCGGAGTCGTTCGACCCAGTGCTGCGGGCGCAGCTCCTGGAGGATCTGACGCACGCGGCGAAGGGCATCGAGCAGGCTACCGATTACCTGCGGGCCATCCAAGAGCGCTCCGGCCCGGGGACCGGCCGGGTGGAGCGCTTCGAAGTAACCGCGCTCATTCGCTCGTGCGTCACGCTCGAGCGGCCGCTGGCCCGCAAGCGCGGCGTGGCGGTGGAGTGGGACGCCTCCGTCGAGCCGGCGTATCTCACCGGAGACCCGCACGCCCTCTATCAGGTCGTCACCAATCTGATCCGCAACGCGGTGGACGCTTCCGAGCAGCGCCGCAGCGCGGTCCAGGTCACGCTGGAGCACGTCGGGGAGACGTTCCGTCTGGGCGTCCGCGATCGTGGAGTCGGGATCGCCCCCGAACACCGGGACCGCATCTTCGATGCCGGATTCACGACCAAACCGCCCGGCTCGGGCTCCGGCATGGGGCTCGCCGTCGTGCGCGAGATCACCGAGCGCATGTTCGGCGGCGCCGTCCAGGTCGAATCCGCGGTCGGTACCGGCAGCACGTTCACCGTCGTGTTGCCGATTCCTCCACAACGCGCAGGAGAGTAGCGACTCGCCTGAGGGATCTGCCGATGTCTCAGATGTCGTTCAGATTCCTCCCCATGCTGAGCAAGTCCCGTTTCGTCACCGGTTGCCAGTGCCACAAGCTGCTGTGGTGGACGGTTCACGAGCCCGATGCCGAAGAGCTCCAGCCGGACAAGGTCCTCCAGGACCTCTTCGATCAGGGACGGCAGGTGGGAGAGCTTGCCCGCCTTCGCTACCCGGGCGGGGTGCTGATCGATCTCCCCCATACGGCCCGGGCGGAGCGCGTCGCGGCTACCCGGGACGCCCTGGGCCGCGGCGCGCCCGCGGTCTTCGAGGCCACCTTCATCGCGCAGGACACCTTCGTCGCCATCGACGTGCTCGAGGAACAGGGCGATGGCTACCGGCTCGTCGAGGTGAAGGCGTCCAACTCGCAGAAGGACGAGCACATCCCCGATGTCGCCGTGCAGTCGTATGTCGCGGCGGCGTGCGGCGCCGAGATCTCGAGTGCCGAGGTGCTTCATCTGAACCCGGAGTTCCGCCATCCCGACGCGGGCGACCTGTTCGCCGGCACCGACGTGACCCAGGCGGTGGCGCAGTACCTCGCGACGGTGCCCGGCGAGCTCGCGCGGCAACAGACGATGCTCGAAGGCCCCTTGCCCGGCACCCCCATCGGGTCGCACTGCTTCGAGCCGCGCGAGTGTCCCTTTCTCGAACGGTGCTGGCCCGACTCACCCGACCACATCCGCCACCTGTACGGCGTCGGCCCCAAGCGAGCGGCGGCCTACCTCGAGCGCGGCATCCAGTGGATCGGCGACCTGCCCAAGACCGAGAAGCTCAACTTCACGCAGCGGCGTCAGCTCAAGGCCATGGCGGAGCATCGCCTCGTGGTCGAGCCGACGCTCGCCGGCGAGCTGGAGCCGTTCGTCGGCGCCGCACGGCTCGGATTTCTGGACTTCGAGACGATCGCGCGCGCGATCCCTGTGTGGCCCGGGATGGCTCCCTGGCAGCAGGCCGCGGCCCAGTTCAGCTATCACGAGCGGCAGCCGGACGGCACCTACAGGCACGCTGCGTTCCTGGCCGAGGGACCTGCGGACGCGCGCCCGCCGCTCGTCGAGGCGATGTTGCGGGCCACCGAGCGCGCCGACCGGGTCGTGACCTACACGGCGTTCGAGAAGACGCGCATCCGGGAGATGCAGGAAGCGGTGCCGCAGCTGGCTGACGATCTGGCGGCGCTCGAGGCGAAGCTGCTCGATCTCTTTCCCGTCATCCGCAATTGCGTCTATCACCCCGCCTTCA
>DATGDE010000243.1:0-4762 GCA_035311125.1 Gemmatimonadales bacterium | reverse complement strand
TCGCCTCTTCAATCTCGGGCCACCGACCGGTGAGTAGCCACGACGTCACAAGATCTGGCCCCGCGACCCAGATGGAGTCGTCGACCCAGAGCGGATTCACTCCGATGGAAGTGGTCGGCGTCGATGGGTCATACTGCGCCCGTACCGGGAGCACATCTCCCGCAGGTCGAATGCGCGCGAAGAACCTGAGCCCGGACCAGAATTCCTTGTCCAGGCACCGCTCGAGACTAAGCGTGTACTCGAACTGCCGCACACGCCCCGTTGCATCCTCCACGCGCAACTGTTCAGCAATGAGCAGCGACCAGAGCCCCAGAAGAGCATTGACCGTGGGATACATCGAGAGGAAGTCGAGATGCACGACCGGCACCCGGGTCCGTCGAACACGGACTTCCGTTCGGCCGCCATAGTACGCGCTCATGGCGATTCCGAGGACCCTGACGAGCGTTAAGGTGCGAGAATAAACATGGCTTCGCCGGGAACAAGGGGATCTCTGTTGATGAAGCACCTGCATTCACCTTACCTGAATCTTTCCAGACTCACCCCACCCTTGCCGCCGTCAGTTTCTTCAGCTCGCGCACCAACCGCCGCTGCGCCGTCGCATCCTTCGCGGCGACGAAGATCGTGTCGTCCCCCGCGATCGTGCCGACGATGTCTCCCAATGCCATGCGGTCCAGCGCCAGCCCGACGGCGCTCGCCTCCCCGGGCGGCGTGTGCAGCACGATGAGCGAGTCCCCCGCCGTCTCGATCCCGATGACGTCCTCGGCGACGCGCCGCGTGTCCGGATCGGGAGAATGGGCGGCTGCCGACGGCGACCGCTGATAGGCGCCGCCGACCTTCACGAGCCGCAGCGCCTTGATGTCCCGGCTCACCGACGACTGGGTAACGTCCCACCCCTCCGCCGCCAATGCCTCCGCCAGCTCCTCCTGCGTGCGGATCGCCCGCGTGCTGATCAGCTCGAGGATCTTGAGGAGCCGCTTGCGGCGCTCGGCGCTCACGGGGCGATTGCTCCGGCCTCCGCGCCCGCGAGGCGCGTGAGGGCGCTCCGCTGCAGGCGACCCGCCCGGGCGCTCCAGCGCCGGCACGCTCTCAGGCGCTTGCGGACGGCGTCCAGGTCCAGATTGCCCAGCGCCCCGGGACTCTTGCGCCGCGCCAGCAGTGCGGGGGCGGACAGCGGCGGCACCTTGTCGCCCCGTGCCAGCTCGGCGGCTACGGCGCGGTAGGCCGAGCGGAACGGCTCGCCCGCTTCGGCCCGGCGCAGCACTTCGTCGGTGGCGAGCGCATCGCCGGCCAGCAGCGCCGCGCCGCGCGCGCGGTCCACGCCAAGCTGCGGCACCGCCGCGGCCAGCATGGCGAGCATCTCGCGCGTGCGATCCAGCCCGCGCAACAGCGGCTCCTTCAGGAGCTGGAAGTCGCGGTGGTAGCCGCTGCCCAGCTTCGCCTTGAGCGACAGCACGGCCACGAGGTCGGTGTCGAGCGCCGCGGCGCGGGCGCGGGTCAGCTCGAACATGTCGGGGTTGCGCTTGTGCGGCATCAGGCTCGAGCCGGTGGCGAGCGCGCGCGGCAGCAGGAGCAGCCCGTATTCCTCGCCGCTGTACAGCACCGCGTCGGTCGCCAGCTTGCCCGCCTCGTGCCCCAGCTCGGCACACCAGGCGAGCACGGCCGCTTCGAGCTTGCCGCGGCCGTTCTGCACCGCGGCCACGTTGTGCTCAGGAACCGCGAAGCCGAGGGCTCGAGCCGCGACCTTGCGCTGCAGCGGGAGCGGCACGCCATAGCCGGCTGCGCTCCCCAGCGGACAGCGATCGACCCGCGCCCACAGCGCGGGGAGCGACTCGAGCGTATCGCTGATCCCCTCGGCGAACGCCGCCGCCCAGAGCCCCGCCGACGATGGCATGGCGCGGCGCTGGTGCGTGTACCCCGGCCACACGGCGTCGCGATGGCGGGCCGCGAACCCGACGAGGGCCAGGGCGAGCGCCGCCGCGGCGTCGTGGATCTCGAGCAGGGTCGCCTTGAGATAGAGCCGCAGGTCACAGGCGATCTGGTCGTTGCGCGAGCGGCCGGTATGGAGCCGCTCGCCGGCCCGGCCCACCCGCTTGGTCAGCCACTGCTCGACCGCGCTGTGCGCATCCTCCTGATGCTGTCCGATCCGTAGAGCGCCGCGCCGTGCCGCACGCAACCCGGCCCGCAGGCCTGCGCGCAACACGCGGTGGTCGGACGCGGAGATCAACCCCGAGCGTCGCAGCCCCTCGACGTGCCCCAGGCTCCCCAGCACGTCCCAGGGAAGGAGGCGGGCGTCCCAATGCCGGTCATCGCCTACCGTATAGGCGAGCATCAGCGCGTCGGCCCCGCCGTTCGCGGGCTGGGACCAGAGCGTACGCGAGCGCGGCGTGGCGCGGCGCTTCACGCGAGGTACTCCCGCGCCAAGCGGGCGTAGAAGTCCCGTGCAGTGCTGACCTCCGCAACCGTGACCCACTCATCGGGAACGTGACTGTTGCGGCTCGTGCCGGGACCGCACTTGATCGCGTCGCGGTCGCGCAGGAACACCCAGTCGGAGCAGGTGGGGCTGCCGAAGCAGCGCGCCTCCGGTCGCACGCGCCGCGCGGCGGCGAGCAGCCGCGAGTCCCGTGGCGTCTCGCAGGGAACGAGCCGGTCGGACGTGACGACGACCTCGCTCTCGAGGGTCTCCCGCAACGCCTCGGCGATTTCACCGTGCGACCAGACGGGAGTCGTGCGCACGTCGAGCACCGCACGGGCGACCGGCGGTGTCACGTTGCGTCCGATGCCGGCTTCGAGCATGGTCGGGGTGATCGTCGGGTTACCGAGCACGGGATGGGGCCGCTCGCGCGCCACCGTCCCCAGCGCGATCAGGTCGCGCGCCAGCCGCTGCGTCGCGTTGACGAACTTCCCGCCGTTCTCGTCGGCGTAGCCCGCGTGGCGCTGATCGCCACGCGCCACGAGGTCGATCATCATCAGGCCGCGCTGCGCGATGGCGATGTCCAGGTTGGTCGGCTCGCCCACGACGGCGGCGTCGATCGGCCCGGCGGACGCGGCCAGCGCCGGCATCGAGGTGTGGCGGGTTTCCTCGCCGTAGCCGAGCAGCACGAGCAGCCGCCCGGCGTTCGGCCCGCCCTGCTCGGCGGCGTCGCGCGCGGCGGAAAGCATCGCCGCCACCGACGCCTTGGCGTCCCCGGAGCCACGGCCGTACAGGCGGCCGCCCTCGAACGCCGGCGTGAACGGATCGCGCGTCCACCCTTCGCCGGGCGGCACGACGTCGAGATGCGAGACCAGGGCGAGGGTCGCGCCGGAGTGTTTCCCCGGAACCTCGACCTTCACCCCGGCCGCGTCCCGCACGACGTCGAGCCCCCAGTCGCGCACGGTCTCCTCGACCCGCGACGCCACAGCCGCCTCGCCGCCGCTCACCGACGGAATGGCGACGAGGTCGGCCAGGAGCGCGATCTCAGTCGGCCAGGTCTGCTTCAAGCTGAGCCGCCCTTTCCTTGCGGCCCACGATCATGGTCCCGCACCCCACACCGGTGAACACCTCGAGCAGCAGCGCGTCGGGCGCGCGGCCGTCGATGATGTGCGTGCGCTCGACGCCCTTGGTCGCCGCGCGGATGCACGCCTCAACCTTGGGACGCATCCCACCCGCCAACGCGCCGCTCTTCATCAGCTCCTCCAGGTCGCTCGGATCGGCGAAGGTGACGAGCGTGGAGGGGTCGTTCCGATCGCGCAGCACGCCGGGAGCGCCCGTGAGGAAGATCAGCTTCTGCGCGCCGAGCGCGACGGCGAGGGCCTCGGCGACCGTATCCGCGTTGACGTTGTAGACCCCGCCCTCCTCGTCGCCCGCTAGGCTCGCCACGACCGGCACGAAGCGGGCGTCGAGCAGCGTCTTCAGGAGATGCGGATCTACGCGGTCGATGTCGCCCACGAAGCCGTAGTCCACCTCGCGGGTCGTGCCGCCGTCGTCGGTCACGGTGACGGGCGGGCGGCGGTGCGCCGTGATGAGATCGCCGTCCACGCCGGAGATGCCCACCGCCTGCACGCGATGGCCCCGCAGCGCCGACAGCACGGCGACGTTGAGCGTGCCGCCGTAGACCATCGTTACCACCTCGAGGGTGCGCTGGTCGGTGACGCGCCGCCCGGCCACCAGCTCGGGTTCGATCCCGAGCCGGTGCGACAGTGCGGTCGCCTGGGCGCCGCCGCCGTGCACCACCACGATCCGGATGCCGAGCGACGCCAGCAGCGCGAGCTGCGCCGCCACGCCGTCCAGCGTGTCGGGGTCGTCCAGCACCTCGCCGCCGAGCTTGACCACGAACACCTGGTCGCGGTAGGCCCGCACGTAGCGCAGCGCGCCCTTCAATCCCACGATCCCCTTTGCCGGCTCGATCGCCGCCGTCATCGCTTGCCTCCCATGATCTCGATCAGCAACGCCCGCTGGGCGTGCAGGCGGTTCTCCGCCTCGTCCACCACGACCGAATTCGGCCCGTCGAGCACCGCGTCGTCGATCTCGACGTTGCGGCGCACCGGCAGGCAGTGCATCACGATCCCGCGTCCGCCGCGCGTGGCGCGCAGGCGCGGCTCCGTCATCCGCCACTCCCGGAACGGCGCGCGCAGGGCTCGCTCCTCCTCAGGGCGGCCGAACGCCTGGAGCGACCCCCAGCTCTTCACGTAGACGGCGTCCGCGCCCGCGAGGCCGGCGTCGAGGTCGTCGCACAGCCGCGCCGAGCCGCCCGATTCCCCCGCCAGCTTTTCGATGAGGAGCTGG
>DATGDE010000242.1:0-4753 GCA_035311125.1 Gemmatimonadales bacterium | reverse complement strand
CCATGTCGATGCGCACGAAGGAGCCGTACTGTCTGGCCCGCTGCAGAATCGCCCGCAGGTTGTCCACGCAGAGCGCCGGGTCGATATCCAGCCCCATCTGCGTGAGCTTCACGGACACATTGGCGTCGGCGGAGGCCGCGTGGATGCGATCGAGCAGCTGCAGATAGGTGTCGCGCGCGGCGCGCGCCTCCTCGGGCCGGGTGACCGATTCGCCCAGCAGGTCGAGGGTGGCCGAGATGCGGGCGGCGTTCAGGTCACGCAGCGCGGCGAGCGCACGGTCCACGGTCTCGCCCGCCACGAAGCGCGCCGCGAGCCTGCCGGCGAGCCGGTTGCTGCGGACGAAGCGCGATATGCGGGGTTGCTCGCTCAGCCAGAGGAGACCGGCGCGCAGCATCAGGGATAGAACCGCTTGCGGGCGCGCGCCAGCTCGACGATCGCCTCGCACGGAGTGAAGCGAGGCCCCAGACGCTCGGCGAGACGCTGGAGATCGGCGTACACGCGATCGGCGCCCAGGTCGTCGAAGTAGCGCAGCGGTCCGCCGCGGAACGGCGGGAAGCCGAAGCCGTAGATCGCGCCGATGTCGCCGTCGCGCGGGGTGTGGACGACTCCCTCCGCGGCCGCCCGGGCCGCCTCGTTGAGCATAGCGTAGGTCAGCTGCTGCACGATGTCGGAGGTCGGGATCCCGCCGTTGGGCTGCACGCCGAGCAGCGGGTAGATCGAGGAATCGACCGCGCCCTTCTTGCCGCCCCGGTAGGTGAAGAAGCCCTTCCCCGCCTTGCGGCCGAGGCGCCCCGCCTTCACCAGGGCGGCGAGCGCCTTGGGCGGCGCGAGCCGCTCGCCGAACGCTCCCTCCAGCACTTCGCCGGCGTGCTGGGCGACGTCCAAGCCCACCTCATCGAGCAGCGTAATCGGGCCGACGGGGAAACCGAATCGCACCATCGCGCCGTCGATCTCCTCGGCACCCACGCCGGAGAGCAGCAGGTGCGCGGCTTCGTTCATGTAGGGACCGAGGATGCGATTCACCCAGAAGCCCGGGGCGTCGCGCACGACGATCACTGTCTTGCCCATGCGGCGGCCGAAGCCCACGGCGGTGCTCACCGTCTGCGGCGCGGTGGCTGCCGAGGGAATCACCTCGAGCAGCGGCATCCGCGCCACGGGGGAGAAGAAATGCATCCCGATGACCTGCTCGGGACGGCGCGCGGTCGCGGCGATGCTGGCGATCGGAATGGTCGAGGTATTCGTGGCGAACACGGCGCGCGGGGGCAGGACGGCTTCGCATTCGCGCAGCACCTGGCGCTTCACCTCGAGCTCCTCGAACACCGCTTCGATCACGAGATCGGTCCCGCCGAAGCCCGCGTAGCCGGCGGCACCCGACAGCAACGCCGAGAGCCGGGCGTGCTCGTACTTGGTGATGCGACGCCGGGTGAGGCGCTCATCCACGATGGCGCGGGCCGCGCTCACGCCTTTCGCCACGCGGGGCAGGTCGGCGTCCTTGAGCCGCACGTCGACGCCCGCCTGAACGACCGCCGTGCCCGCGATTCCCGCACCCATGAACCCGGACCCGACGATGCCCAGGCGGCGCACCTCCGCCGGTGGCGGGGCGTCGGGCACGCCGAAGTCCTTCTTGAGATCACGGGTGGCGAAGAAGATCTGCACCAGCTTGCGCGAGACGTCGCTCACGGCGAGCTCGCCGAAGAGCTGGGCCTCACGCTGCAGGCCTGCCGTCATGCCATGGCTGAGGCCATGACGCACCGCCTCGAGCGCAGCGAGCGGAGCCGGGTAGTTGCCCTTCGTCTGGTTGAGCACCTGCTTGCGCGCAAGGCGGAAGACGAGCAGGCGACCAAGCGGATTGCCGTCGAGCAGCAGCCCCATCAGGCCGCCGCGACGTTTCCGGAGGGCCACGCCCCGTTCGGCCATGCGCCGAGCAGCTGCGATGGTGACGTCCTGCAAAATGGAGGGCGGGACGACCTCATCCACCATGCCCAGCCGCAGCGCCTTCGCGGCCCGCTCACTCCGGCCGGCGAGGATGATGTCGAGCGCGGCCCGCGCGCCGATGAGGCGCGGCAACCGCTGGCAACCGGAGGCGCCGGGAAGAATCCCGAGCTGGATCTCGGGCAGACCGAGCTGAGTCTTGGGGTGCTCGGTGGCGACCCGATACCGGCACGCCAGCGCGAACTCGAGCCCGCCGCCCAGACAGGCGCCGTGAATGCCGACCGCAATCGGCTTCGGGAACTGCGCGACGCGGTCGAGCATCTTCTGTCCGTCGCGCGACAGCTGCTCGGCCTCGGCCGAGTTCTTGAGTCGGACGAACTCCTCGATGTCGGCGCCGGCGATGAAGTTGTCGGCCTTGCCCGAGAAGAACGCCACCGCCCGCACCTGGACATCACGCTCCAGGGCGAGGAGCATGGCGTACACCTCGTCCTTCACCGCCTGAGAGATGACGTTCACCGGAGCGCCGGGACAATCCAGGGTGACGATGGCGACGCCGTCCTTGACCTCCCAGGTGATCGCCGCCATCAGCGCCGCTCCAGCACGACGGCCGACGCCATGCCTCCCTGCGCGCACACCGAGATGAGACCGAATTGCACGTCGCGCCGCTTCATCTCGTTGGCCAGCGTGGTGACGAGCCGCCCGCCGGTCGCCCCGAAGGGGTGACCGATGGCGATCGAGCCGCCCATCACGTTGATGATGTCCTCGTCGATCTCCCACCCTTTCGCGGCGAACCCCTGCAGGTTCGACAGCACCTGGGAAGCGAATGCCTCATGGATCTCGATCAGTCCGAGATCCTTCCATTGGATTCCCGCGCGTTCCAGCGCCTTGGGCACGGCCCACACCGGCGCCTGCAACAGCTGCCATCCGGGGTCCACCGCGGCGACGGCGTAGGAGCGGATGAACGCCAGCGGCTCGTACCCGAGCGCCCGGGCGACGTCCTCGGCCATGAGCAGAACGGCCGAGGCGCCGTCGGTGAGCGGGGAGGAATTGGCGGCCGTGACGGTGCCGTAGCGGCGGTCGAACACGGGCCGCAGCTTGGCCATCTGCTCGAGCGTGGTGTCGGTACGGATGCCGTTGTCGGCCTGCACGACCTCACCACCGGCGCGTTGGGGCAGCCAGGGCGCGATCTCCGCCGTGAGCCGGCCGTCGGCCGTCCCCTGCGCCGCGAGCTGGTGGCTGCGCAGGGTCCAGCGATCCTGGGCGTCCCGGGTGATGCGATTCTCCTTCGCCATCTTCTCGGCCGATTGGCCCATGGATTCGCCGGTAGACGGCTCGGCGATGGCGGGGGCGACGGGGATCAGGTCCCGGGGCCGGATCCGGGTGAAGGCGCCGAGCCGCGCGCCCAGTGTGCGGGCCTTGCTCGCGGCGACGAGGATGTCGGCCAGCCGGCGGGAGGCGAGGATGGGGATGTCGGAGAGCGACTCGGCGCCGCCCGCCAGGATGACGTCGGCATGCCCCTGGGCGATCTGGTCGTGCGCGGCGGTGACGGCCTGGTTCGAAGACGCGCACGCCCGGTTGACCGAGAACGCCGGGATCTCCTTCGGAAACTGCGGCAGGAGGCTCACCTCGCGCGCGATATTGGGCACCAGCGGCGAGGCGACCACCTGACCGAAGATGACCTCGTCGACTTTCGCGGGATCGAGGTTGGTGCGCTCCATCAACTCTCGCGCGGCGTAGCGGGCCAGGTCCACGGCCCGCACATCCTTGAGGGCCGTCCCGGACTTGCAGAACGGCGTTCTGCACCCCGCCACGACCGCCACCCGCCGCCCGTTGGGAAACGCCATCGCTCCGCCTCCGCTCCCGAAGCCCGCAAAGACGCAGAAACCTACCACGACCCCGCACCCAAGGGGAATCCGCGCGCACCCCGCGACGCCGAACTCGGCCGCGGCGATTACATTCTTCACGCCCCCGCCCGGACATCGAGACTGCCGGGTGGTGCACTCGAACCCTGTCCCTGTGACGCAGGCCACGCGCGGAGCGGCCGCACCGCGCGCTGCGGCCGCAGGGTGCACGCGTGTGGCCGCTCACGCGCCGATCCGGAGGCAAGTTGGCGGGCGAAGCGCCCTTCTCACATCGCACCCGCGCCGCGGCACTGGATTCGATGCAGGCGCAGCCGGTGGACCTGCTGGTGATCGGCGGCGGGATCACCGGCGCGGGCATCGCGCGCGACGCAGCGCTGCGCGGGTTCCGCATCGCGGTCGTCGACATGGGCGACTTCGGCGCCGGCACGAGCTCGCGCTCCTCGCGGCTGATCCATGGCGGGCTCCGCTACCTCGAGCAATACGAGCTGGGCCTCGTGCTGGAGGCTTCGCGCGAGCGGCGGGTCCTGCTCCACATCGCCCCGCACCTCGTCCGCCCGCTGCGCTTTCTGTTTCCCCTCTATCGCGGCGGACGCGTCCCACCGTGGAAACTGCGGGCCGGGATGTGGCTGTACGACGCGCTCGCGGTATTCCGCAACACGCACCGGCATCGCTGGCTGTCGCCGCGCAAGGCGCTGGAGGCCGAACCGGGGTTGCGCGACCGGGACCTGCAGGGCGCGGCCGTATACTGGGACGCCCAGACGGACGACGCGCGGCTCGTCGTGGCCGCGCTGCGCGGCGCGGCGCAGTCGGGCGCCCTGGCCGCCAACTACACCGCGGTCACGAGCTTCGTGCGGGCCGATGGGAAGATCGTCGGAGCGGTGTTGCGCGACGTCATCTCTGGAGAGGAGCGCATCGTCCGGGCGCTGAGCATCGTGAACGCCACCGGCCCCTGGGTCGAT
>DATGDE010000241.1:0-22918 GCA_035311125.1 Gemmatimonadales bacterium | reverse complement strand
GTTGAAATACACTCCCGTCGCGCCGGCCACATCCCTGGCCACGGCGAGCCGCACGACGGGAGCCGCTCCCTTGTCGGCGGTGGCCAGCACCAGACGCAGCAGCCAGCGCACCGGGGCCGGCGCCGGCTTCCAGATCCCCGTCCAGATGGCGCCGGGGTGGAGGGCGAGGACCGCGATGGTGGGTTCGCGTCGGGCCAGCTCCCGTGTGTACAGCACCTGCGCCAGCTTCGACTGCGCGTACATGCGCAGCGGCCGGAAGCCCCGTTTCAGCTCCAGATCGTCCCACGGGATCCGTCCCGAGCGATGCGCTTCGGAGCTGACGTTCACGATCCGTGGCGCCGTGCCGCGCCGCAGCGCCCCAAGCAGCAGCCGCGTGAGCAGGACGTGACCCAGGAAATTCGTTTGCCACATCCGTTCGTGTCCGTCCCCGGTCATCTGGCGGTGGCGGGTCACGACGCCGGCGTTGTTGACGAGCACGTCGAGCGCCGGGTGCCGCTCGAGGAATGTCGTGGCGGCCTGCCGCACGCTGGTGTACGACGTCAGGTCGGCCACCAGCAGCTCGGCCTCGCCTCCGGCGGCAGCTAGCTCCTGAACGACGGCGGCGCCGCGAGCCGCGTCGCGCACGGCGACGATCACCCGGCCATGCGTGCGTGCCAGCGCCCGCGCCGTCTCGAGTCCGATGCCGCTGGTCGCGCCCGTGACGAGGATGGTCCGTCCGGCAGCCGACGGCAATGCGTGATCGACTACCGGGCCGCCCTCACCGCCGGCCGGCGGGTGGCGTACAGCGGGAAGGCGTCCGTCAGCTGGCGCACGTCCTGCTTCACGCGCGCCAGCGTCCCGTCATCCTTACGCGTGAGCACGTCGTCGATCAACTCGGCGACGCGCCCCATTTCGGCCTCGCTGAATCCCCGCGTCGTCACCGCCGGCGTGCCGAGGCGGATCCCGCTCGTCACGAACGGCGACTGCGGATCGCCCGGGATCGTGTTCTTGTTCACCGTGATTCCCGCCCGGTCGAGCAGCTGCTCGGCTTCCTTCCCGGTGAGCTGCTTGGGGCGCAGGTCGACGAGCATGAGGTGGGTATCGGTGCCGCCGGAGACGATCGCGTACCCGCGCTCCACCAGCGCGGCGGCGAGCGCCTGGGCGTTCTTGATCACTTGGGCTGCGTATTCCTTGAACTCCGGCTGGCTCGCCTCGCCCAGCGCCACCGCCTTGGCGGCGATGATGTGCTCGAGCGGCCCGCCCTGCGTGCCGGGGAACACCCATTTGTCCACGGCCTTCGCCAGCTCGGCGGTACAGAGAATCATCCCGCCGCGGGGACCGCGCAGTGTCTTGTGGGTCGTCGTGGTGACGATCTGGGCGTGCGGCACGGGCGAGGGGTGCACGCCTCCCGCCACGAGCCCGGCGAAGTGCGACATGTCCACCAGGAACGTCGCGCCGATCTCGTCGGCGATCGACCGCAGCGCCGCGAAGTCGATGATGCGCGCGTAGGCGCTCCCGCCCGCTATGAGGAGTCGCGGTCGCTCGGCCTGCGCCGTGGCGCGCACCTCGTCGTAGTCGATCGTCCCGGTGTCTTCGCGCACGCCATAGGCCACCGCACGGAACAGCACCCCGGAGAAGTTCACGGGCGACCCGTGCGTCAGGTGGCCCCCGTGCGGCAGGGCCAGGCCCATCAGCGTTTCGCCCGGCTTCAGCACCGCCAGGTAGGCGGCCATGTTCGCCTGAGCGCCCGAATGCGGCTGGACGTTGGCGTGCGCCGCGCCGAACAGCGCCTTGGCGCGGTCGATGGCCAGCTGCTCCACCTCGTCCACCACCTCGCAGCCGCCATAGTAGCGCTTCTTGGGCACGCCTTCGGCGTACTTGTTGGTGAGCGCGGTGCCCATCGCCTCGAGCACCGCGACGGAGACGAAGTTCTCGCTGGCGATGAGCTCCAGGCCGTGCTCCTGCCGCGCGACCTCGCGCTTGATCAGGTCGTGAATCGCAGGGTCCATCTCGGAGAGGTGCGCCAGCCGATCAGGCATGTGCATTCACCCGATACCCGACACCTGATACCCGGTTTCTGTCATCTGTCGATCTTCTCCACACAGCGCAGGTGCCGGCCGCCATCGAACGGGGTGGAGAGCCAGCGGCGCAGGATATCCAGGCTGACGTCGTCGCTCAGGCACCGGGCCGGCAGCACCAGCACGTTCGCGTCGTTGTGTCGGCGCGACAGCTCGGCGACCTCCGGATTCCATACCACCGCCGCGCGGACGTGCGGGTAGCGATTGGCGACGTAGGACATGCCGAGCCCGGTGCCGCAGGTCAGGACGCCGCGCTGGACCGTGCCCTGGCTCACGGCTTCCGCGACGGGTTTCGCGTAGTCCGGGAAATCATCGCTGGGGTCCAGCGTCCTGGGGCCCACGTCCACCGGCTCGTAGCCCAGGCGGCGCAGTTCCGCCACCAGCTTCTGCTTGAGCTCGAAGCCGGCATGATCGGCGCCCACGTAGACCCGCTCAGACAAAGTTCTGCCTGACGCCGGCGACGGAGGCGATGCGCTGCTCGGCCAGTCGGTCGGCGGCCTGGTAACTCGGGATCCGCTCCTCCTTCGCGATGTCGAACACGCGCAGGATGGTGTCGTAGATCTCGCCCGCCTTGCTGCGCGCCCGCTCGAGCGACCAGCCGTGCAGCTCGGCGTTCACGTTGATCAGGCCGCCGCCGTTGATCACGTAGTCGGGAGCGTAGAGGATCCCCCGCGCTTCGATCTCCTGCCCGTGGCGGTCCTCGGCGAGCTGGTTGTTGGCGGCGCCGGCGACGACGGCCACCTTGAGCTGGGGCAGCGTCGTGTCGTTGATCACGGCTCCCAGCGCGCAGGGCGCGAAGATATCGGCTGCCTGCCGGTACACTTCGTCCCCGGCCAGGGCGACCGCCTTGAAGTCCTGGACCGCGGCCTTCACCCGCTGGCCATCGATGTCGGAGACGAACAGCTTGGCGCCCTCGTCGAACAGCAGCCTGCAGAGAGAATAGCCCACGTGCCCGCACCCCTGCACCACGATCGTCTTCCCCGTGAGGCTGTCCGACCCCCAGCGCACGTGGGCGCAGGCCTTGATGCCGCGATACACGCCGTAGGCGGTCACCGGCGAGGGATCGCCCGACTTGCCGAGGAGGCCCGTGACGTGCTCGGTCTCGGCGCGGATGAACTCCATGTCGGCGGTGGAGGTGCCCACGTCCTCCGCGGTGATGTAGCGGCCGTTCAGCGACTCGACGTGCCGCCCGTGGGCGCGGAAGATCGGCTCGCGGCGCGTGGTCCGGTTGTCGCCGATGATCACGCTCTTGCCGCCCCCCAGGTTCACGCCCGCGACCGCGGCCTTGTAGGTCATGCCGCGCGCCAGCCGCAGGGCGTCCACCAGCGCCTCGCGATCGTCGTGATAGTTCCAGAAGCGCGTGCCGCCGAGCGCCGGCCCGAGGCGCGTATCGTGGATCGCGATGATGCCGCGATAGCCGCTGGTCGGGTCCTGGTAGAGGCTCACCTGCTCGTGCGCGTGCTCGGTGAGCAGGTCGAACAGGTCGGCGCCGTTGGCCGTCACGTCAGGCCCGGTAGAGGCTGCGTGCGATGACGATCCGCTGTACTTCGCTGGTGCCTTCATAGATCTCGGTGACCTTTGCGTCCCGGAAGAGTTTTTCGACGGGGAAGTCCCGCATGTACCCGTAGCCGCCGAACAGCTGCACCGCCTGCGTGGTGACCCACATGGCGGTTTCCGACGCGAACAGCTTCGCCATGCTCGCGGCCTGGCGGATATCCTCGCCGCGATCCCGGCGGGCCGCGGCCGCCTGCGTGAGCGCCCGCGCGGCGGACACCCGCGTCGCCATGTCCGCCAGCTTGAACTGCACCCCCTGGAACTCCCGCAGCGGCCGGTCGAACTGCCGCCGCTCCGCGCAGTACTCCACCGCCAGCTCCAGCGCGCGCCGCCCGATGCCCACGGCCTGGGTCGCGATGCCGAGCCGCCCGGCGTCGAGCCCCTCCATCGAATACACGAACCCCATCCCCTCGTCGCCCAGCAGCGCGTCGGCCGGCAGGCGCAGGTCCTCGAGGGCCACCGTAGCCGTGTTGGACGCCCGCAGTCCCATCTTGTCTTCCGGAGACCCGGCGCGATAGCCCGGCGTGGAGGTGGGGACGATGAACGTCGAGATCCCCTTGGGGCCCCGGCGATCGCCCGGGCCGTCGGTGCGGACCATGACCATCATCAGGTCGGCCGTGCCCCCGTTGGTGGCCCACGCCTTCATGCCGTTCAGCACCCATCCCCCGCCGTCCCGCACCGCCTGGGCCCGCATCGCCGAGGGATCGGATCCGGCGTCCGGCTCCGACAGCGCGAACCCGACGAGCAGCTCGCCGCGCGCCAGCGGCTTCAGCCAGCGCTCCTGCTGCGCGGGGCTGCCGTGGCGCACCAGCATCGTCGCGGGAATCGCGTTCTGGATGCTGATCGACACGGCGACCGACGCGTCGGCCGCGGCGATCTCCTCGAGCGCGAGCAGATAGGTCACCGTGTCGATCCCCATCCCATCGTGGCGCTCGGGGACCGTCATGCCGAGGAAGCCGAGCCGGCCCAGCTCGTCGATCACGGGACGCGGGAACGTCCGCGTGCGATCCCACTCCGCCGCATGCGGCGCGATGTGCTCGCGCGCGAATTCCCGCGCCAGTTCCACGATCTGGCGCTGCGTGTCGCTCAACCCGCCCGCGGGGTGGTCAACGACCGTAGTCAAAGAACCCCCTCCCGCTCTTGCGACCCAGACGGCCGGCCGCCACCATCGTGCGCAGCAGCGGGCACGGCCGGTACTTGTCGTCCCCCAGGTCGTGGTGCAGCACCTCGAGGATCGCGAGGCACACGTCGAGGCCGATCAGGTCGGCGAGCGCCAGCGGTCCGAGCGGGTGATTCATGCCCAGCTTCATCACCGTATCCACCGCGTCGGGCGGCGCGACGCCTTCCATTACGCAGAAGATCGCCTCGTTGATCATCGGCATGAGGACGCGGTTCGACACGAACCCGGGCGCGTCACGCACCTCCACCGGGGTCTTGCCCAGCGCCTGCGCGATGGCGACCGTCCGGGCGGCGGTCGCATCCGTGGTCTCGAGGCCGCGGACGATCTCGACCAGCGGCATCACGGGCACCGGATTCATGAAGTGCATGCCGATCACGAGCCCCGGGCGCGAGGTCTGCGCGGCGATCGCGGTGATCGAGATGGACGACGTGTTGGTGGCGAGGATCGCCGCCGGCGGCGCGGCGCGGTCGAGCGCGCGGAAGATCGCGAACTTCGTTTCGCGCTGCTCCGTGGCCGCCTCGATCACCAGCTCGGGGGTCCCCGCTTTCCCGTCGAGGGCCGGCGCCGTCGCCAGCCGGTCGAGCGCCGCCGTCTTCTGGGCCGGGGTCAGCGCGCCCTTCTTCACCTGGCGATCGAGATTCGCGGCGATGGTCTGGCGCGCCCGCTCGAGCGCCTGCGGCGCCGTGTCCACCAGCAGCGTATCCCATTCGTGCTGCGCGAACACGTGCGCGATGCCGCTCCCCATGGCCCCCGCACCCACCACGACGACGCGACTCATGCCGCCACCTCGGCCAGCCACGCCCGCGGGCGGCGGATTTCCCGGCCCAGCAGCAGCACGACTCCAGCGACGAACACCAGCGTCCCGATCAACCCGCCCTCGGGCCCGAAGGGACCGCCGTCGAGCCAGGGATGCGCCCCGGGCGTGTAGTCCATGCCCGGCACGTTGAAGGCCTGGCCGGAAACCGGCGCATCGAACACGAGGCTCAGCCCGGCGTTCCACCCCAGGTGCAGCCCCCAGGCCAGCGCCATGCCGCCGCGCGAAAAGAACGCCACCCCGAGCCACAATCCCGCGACCGCGATGTTGACCGTGGACAGCAGGCTGGTGCCTTCGTTCCCGAGATGGGCCGCGCCGAACGCGACCGCCAGCAGCAGCGTCGCGGCCCCCGGCCCGATCGCGTCCGCGAGGCGCCGCAGCGGATAGCCGCGCCACGTCAGCTCTTCGAACAGCGCGCCGGCGCATAACACGACTACCAGAGGCGCGACCACGTCTGGAAAGCCGGCGAAACCGGTGAGCTGCAACTCGGCGCCGTCGAACACGACCGCCAGCAGCACCGCCAGGCCGGCCATCGCGACGCCCATGCCCAGGCCGCGCGCGAAGAAGCGCGGGACGGCGCGCGGCGCCCGCCAGCCCATGCGGTTCCAGCTGTAACGATTCGCCAGCCGCCCCACCAGCCAGGTGGCCGTGAGCGATCCGGCCAGCAGGTACAGCTCGCTGCGCGCCAGCGACCACGGCCGTCCTCCCACCCCGGGCACCAGGTCGCTCAGCACGATCGTCACGCTGATCCCGATCGCGGCGAACAGCGCCAGCCACAGGACCGCGCTGCCGATCTCCCGCCAGCGGGAGAGACCCACAAACGAAACGCGCGCCATCAGAGGCGCGCGCGAACCGGGCGAATGGTCGGGCGAAGCAGCAGCACGGCAACTCCGAGCTTGATCAGGTCACCTACCACGAACGGCAGCGTGCCGAAGCGGGCCGCGGCGCGGATATTCCCCGTATAGACCCACAGCTGCGCCAGGCCGCCCAGATAGATCAACGCCAGCCCGGCCAGCAACGCCAGCGCGAGGCGCGCGTATCCACGCGCCGCGCCCCGCGGCCCGCTCGACAGCGTTCCCACGGCGTACGCCGCCAGCGGATACGCCAGCAGGTAGCCTCCCGTGGGACCCAGCAGCCGGGCCACACCGGGCAGCCCCACCGGGGTGAACACCGGCAGGCCCGCGGCGCCGAGGGCGAGGTAGAACAGCAGGCTCGAGGCGCCGAGCCACGGCCCTAGGAGTCCGCCGACGATCAGCACGGCGAGCGGCTGCAGCGTGAGGGGCACCGGCGTGCCGGGGAGCGGCACCGCGAACTGCGCGGCGACCGCGACCAGCGCGGTGCCCAGGACGACGGCGGCGGTGCGCCGCCAGACCAGCACGGGACTCGGCAGGACGATCGCTCGATCCATTTACATGGCCTCCACGCTGAGGGCGACGGCGTTGCCGCCGCCGAGACAGAGGGTCGCGAGGCCGGTGCGCCGGCCGCGGTCCTTCATGGCATAGAGCAGCGTCGTCAGCACGCGCGCGCCCGACGCCCCGATCGGATGACCGAGCGCGATCGCACCGCCGTTCACGTTGACGCGATCCCAGTCCCAGCCGAGGGCCCGCCCGTCGGCGAGCGCCTGGACGGCGAACGCCTCGTTCGCCTCGATCAGGTCGTAGTCCCCGATCCTGGTGCCGGCCTTCTTCATCAGGTTCTGAACCGCGACGATCGGCGCGAAGAAGAGATCCTTCGGCTCGCCGCCGCCCGTCGCGTAGGCCGTGATGCGGGCCAGCGGCTGGAGGCCGTGCGCCTTGGCGAAGGCGAGCGACGTCACGACCAGCGCGGACGCCCCGTCGTTCAATCCCGGCGCGTTGCCCGCCGTCACCGTGCCGTCCTTCTCGAACGACGGCTTGAGGGCGGCGAGCGCTTCGAGACTCGTATCGGCCCGCGGGCCCTCGTCCTTGTCGATGACCGTGGGGCCCTTCTTCCCCGCGATCTCCACGGCGACCGTTTCGGCTTTGAACCGGCAGGCTTCCATCGCCGCGACCGCCTTGCGATGACTCCCCAGGGCGAACGCGTCCTGGTCGGCCCGCGAGACGCCGGCCTTCTTCGCCGTGTATTCGGCCAGGTTGCCCATGTGCTGGTTCGAGAACGAGTCCCACAGCCCGTCGTGGATCATGCCGTCGGTGAGGGGTTGGTTGCCCGCCTTCACCCCGCCCCGCATCCCATACAGATAGAAAGGAGCGTTCGACATCGACTCCATGCCGCCCGCCACGAGGCACTGCGCGTCGCCGGCCTTCACGGCCTGGGCCGCCAGCATCACGGCCTTGAGCCCGGAGCCGCACACCTTGTTGATGGTCATCGCCGGTACGGCGCCGGGGACGCCGCCATGGATCATCGCCTGGCGGGCGGGCGCCTGTCCTTCACCGCCCTGCAGCACGTTGCCCATGATCACTTCGTCGATCGCCGCGCCGTCCACGCCGGCGCGATTCATGGCCTCCCGGATCACCAGGGCGCCGAGTCGCGGGGCCGGCAGCGGGGACAACCCGCCCAGGAACCGGCCGACTGGCGTCCGGCAGGCGGAGAGAATGACGGGGATGGTCTGGTCGTCGCTCATGGACATCCCTTCATATTAGTGGGGTGAGGGAGCGGGTGCGAACCTCCTCGGTCAGGCGGCCCACCGCATCCTCCACCGGTAACACCGTTTGCTTCTTGCCGGCACCCCGGGCCCGCATCGCCACCGCGCCCGCCTCGGCTTCCCGCTGCCCCACCACCGCGAGGTACGGCACCTTCTGCATCTCGCCGTCGCGGATCTTGTAGTTGAGGGTATCGCTGCGCTCGTCCAGGTGGACGCGCAGCCCCGCCCGCCGCAGCGCGTCGACCACGCCGCGGGCGGCGTCGAGCTGCGCGTCGGAGATTGGCAGCACCCGCACCTGCTCGGGCGCGAGCCACAGCGGAAACGCGCCGGCGAAGTGCTCGATGAGAAAGCCGACGAAGCGCTCCAGCGTGCCGAAGATCGCCCGGTGGATCATCACCGGCCGGTGCGGCCGGTTGTCCTCGCCCGTGTACTCGAGCGCGAAGCGCTCGGGCAGATTGAAGTCGAGCTGGATCGTCGCCCCCTGCCACTCGCGGCCGATGGCGTCGTTGAACTTGACGTCGATCTTGGGCCCATAGAACGCGCCGCCGCCCTCGTCCAGGCGATAGGTCAGCTTCAGCCGCTCCAGCGCCCCCTTCAACGCCGCCTCGGCGCGGTCCCAGATCGCGTCGTCGCCCAGGCGCTCCGGCGGCCGGGTCGCGAGATCGAGCCGGTAATCGATGCCGAAGGTCTGACGCAGGACGAAGTCGACCAGCTCTACGCAGGTCGCGATCTCGTCCTCGATCTGGTCCGGGCGCATGAAGAGGTGCCCGTCGTCCATCGTCAGGCCCCGCACCCGCAGCATTCCGTGCAGCGTGCCCGAGCGCTCGTTGCGGTACACGTTGGCGATCTCGGCGAGGCGCAGCGGCAGGTCGCGGTAGCTGCGCTGCTGCGCCTTGTATACCAGGATGTGCATCGGGCAGTTCATCGGCTTGACGCGATAGCGCACGCTCTCGGCGTCTCCCGCCGCCGCCGCCATCGCCGGAAACTGATTCTCCTCGTAGTACGGCAGGTGCCCCGAGCGGATGAACAGCTGCTCGCGCGTGACGTGCGGCGTGTAGACGAGCTCGTAGCCGCGCGCCAGAACGGCATCCTCCACGAAGCGGCGCAGCTGGAACTGGAGCATCGCCCCCCTGGGGTGCCAGAAGATCAGTCCCGGTCCCACGTCCTCCTGGATCGAGAAGAGATCGAGCTGCTTGCCCAGTACGCGATGGTCCCGCTTCCTGGCTTCCTCCAGCCGGCGCAGGTAGGCGTCGAGGTCGTCCTTGGAGAACCACGCGGTTCCGTAGATGCGCTGCAGCATCTGGCGCCGCTCGTCGCCGCGCCAGTACGCGCCCGCCGCGTGCAGCAGCTTGAAGTGCTTGAGCTTCCCGGTGCTCGCGAGGTGCGGCCCGCGGCACAGGTCCACGAAGGGACCGTCGGTGTACACCGAGATTACCTCATCGGGCCCCAGGTCGTCGATGCGCTCGAGCTTCAACGGATCCTCGGCGAAGCGGCGCTTTGCTTCGTCGCGGCTCACCTCTTCGCGCACGAACGGGTAGTCCGCCGCCGCCACGTCCCGCATCCGCGCCTCGATCTTCTCCAGGTCTTCCGGAGTGAACGGGGCCGGCACCTCGAAGTCGTAATAGAACCCGTCTTCGATCGACGGCCCGAACCCGATCCTGGCGTGCGGGAACAGCTCCCGCACCGCGGTGGCCAGCACGTGCGCCGAGGAATGCCGCAGCACGTCCAGGGCCTGCGCGTCGCGCTCGGTGAGAATCGCCACCGTGGCGCCGTCCGGGAGCGGGCGGGCCAGATCACGCACCTGGCCGTCGACGCGCACGGCGATGGCCGCCTTGGCGAGTCCCGGTCCGATGCTCTTGGCGAGATCGGCCCCGCTGGCCGGGGCGGGCAGAACCTTGGTGCTCCCGTCGGGGAGGGTCACCGTCACCGCGGTAGCCGGCATGTTCAGCGGGAGGTGTCGGCGGGGGTGGTGGGCTCCGCGGAGCCGAAGGGCGCGAGCCGCGTGCCGGAGCGGAAGTACAGCCCCACGCCCACCGCGACCAGCACCAGGAACAGCAGCCAGCGCGCGAGGCGGCTCGGCGGGATGTCGTTGGGATCCTCGGGCATGGCGAAAGCTACCAACTCCGCCGGGGACGGGGGAGGAGTCCCTCGTCCCCCGTCCCCCGTCCCCGGTATTATTCCCGCATGCCGAGACCGTTCGACCTCCCCCCGCAGTACGACCCCGGCGCCGTCGAGGCGGCGCTGTACAGGACCTGGACCGAGCGCGGCGCGTTCGCCCCCGTCCCCGGCCCGGGACGCGAGCCCTACGTCATCGTCATCCCGCCGCCCAACGTGACCGGGGTGCTGCACATGGGCCACGGGCTGAACAACACGATCCAGGACGTGCTGATCCGCTTCGAGCGCGCCCGCGGGCGGGAGGCGCTGTGGCTCCCCGGGACGGACCACGCCGGGATCGCGACGCAGAACGTCGTCGAGCGCCTCGTCGCCAAGGAAGGCAAGACGCGGTTCGACCTGGGGCGCGAGGCGTTCGTCGCGCGCGTATGGGAGTTCGTGCGCACCACCGGCAGCACGATCCTCGAGCAGCTCAAGCAGATCGGCGCCTCCTGCGACTGGAGCCGCACCCGCTTCACGCTCGATCCCGCCTACACGCGGGCGGTGCGCGAGGTGTTCGTGCACCTGTGGGAGCGCGGCCTGATCTACCGCGGCCACCGGGTCATCCACTGGTGCCCGCGCTGCCTCACCGCCCTGTCCGACGAGGAGGCCGAGTTCCACGACGCGAGCGGCACCCTCTACTACATCCATTATCCGCTGGTCGAGGGCAGCGGCTACGTCACCGTGGCCACGACGCGTCCCGAAACGCTGCTGGGCGACACGGCCGTCGTGGTGCATCCCGACGACCCCCGCGGCGCGCCCTTCATCGGCAAGCGCGTGCGGCTGCCGATCACGGGGATCGAGATCCCGGTGCTCGCCGACGAGGCCGTGGACAAGGAGTTCGGCACCGGATTCGTCAAGGTGACACCGGCGCACGACGCCAACGACTTCGAGATCGGGCTGCGCCACGGGCTCGCGATGCCGCTCGTCATCCGCGAGGACGGCACCATGGGCGACGACGGCGGCGACCGCAAGGGCGACACCGCTCCGCGGGTGCCTGCCGACCTGGCGGGGCTCGATCGCTTCGAAGCCCGCAAGAAGATCGTGCGGCAGCTCGAGGCCCAGGGCCTGCTCGCCAGGACCGAAACGCACCAGCACGCGGTGCGGCGCTGCTACCGCTGCAACTCGGTCGTCGAGCCGCGGCTGTCCGACCAGTGGTTCGTGCGGATGCAGCCGCTGGCCGAGCCGGTGCTCGCCGCCTACCACCGCGACGAATTCCGCATCGTGCCCGAGCGCTGGAACGCGACGTTCCTGAACTGGATGGAGAACATCCGCGACTGGAACATCTCGCGGCAGCTCTGGTGGGGGCACCGCATCCCCGTGTTCACCTGCACCCGCTGCCGCCACCAGTGGGCCGATCGCGAGGATCCGGCCGCCTGCCCCGAGTGCGCCGGCCCCGTCGAGCAGGACCCGGACGTGCTCGACACCTGGTTCTCGTCGTGGCTGTGGCCGTTCGCCACGCTCGGCTGGCCCGAGGAGACACCCGACCTGCGCCGCTACTACCCGGGGCACACCCTCGTCACGGCGCCGGAGATCCTGTTCTTCTGGGTCGCGCGGATGCTGATGGCGGGCTACCACTTCCTCGGGAAGAAGCCGTTCAGCACCGTCTACCTCACCGGTACGGTGCGCGACACCCAGCACCGCCGCATGTCGAAGTCGCTCGGCAACGGGATCGACCCGCTGGACGTGGTGCGGCTGTTCGGCGCCGACGCGCTGCGCTGGACGCTGATCGCCGGCGGCTCGCTCGGCGCCGACGTGATGCTCGACCCCAACGACCTCGAGACGACCTTCGCGCCGGGCCGCAACTTCGCCAACAAGCTCTGGAACATCGCCCGCTTCATTCTGGCCCAGCTGCCCGCCGACGTCCCGCGACTCGAGGACCAGGACCCCCGGACCTTCACCCTCGCCGACCGCTGGATCCTGTCGCGGGCGCAACGCGCCGTGACCGAGGCGACCGCGGCGCTGGAGCAGTTCCGGCTCGACGAGGCGGCCCGCCGCTGCTTCGAGTTCGCCTGGGGCGAGCTGGCCGACTGGTACGTGGAAACGGCGAAACCGCGCCTCGCGGCCGACGACCCGAGCGCGCGTGCGGCGCAGGCGGTACTGGCGCACTGCTGGGATATCGCCCTGCGGCTGCTGCATCCGGTCGTACCGTTCATCACCGAGGAGCTGTGGCAGAAGCTCCCGGGGCGTCGCGCGGGCGAGCTCCTCATCCTGGCGCCGTGGCCGGCGTCCGATCCGGCCTGGGCCAATCCGGACGCCGATGCGCAGTTCGGCGCGGTGCAGCAGGCGATCACGGCGATCCGCAACATCCGGGCGGAATACCGCGTGCCGCCCAAGGCGCGCCTCGCGGCCGCGATCCGGCCGGCGGGACGCGCGGCGCGGGCGACGCTCGAAGCCGAGCACGACACGATCCTGCGGCTCGCCCAGCTCGAGTCGCTGGCGACCGACGGCGAGGCGCTCACGGGCGCCCATGCGGTGCTCACCGACGGCAGCGAAGTCGTGGTCGCGCTGGCGGGCGCGATCGACGTCGCGCAGGAGTGCCGGCGGCTCTCCGAGGACCTGCAGCGCCTCGACCGGCAGCTGGAGGGACTGACCACGAAGCTCGCCAACGAGAACTTCGTGGCGCGCGCGCCGGCCGAGGTCGTGGCCCGGGAGCGCGAGAAGCAGGAGACGTGGCGCACCCAGCGCGACGTGCTGGCCGCGAAGCTCGGCGCCCTGGGGTGCTCCTGACGCGGCGCCGCTGCGTCCCGCTCCTCGCCCTCGCCCTGGCGGCGGCCTGCGCCAACACGGGCGAGCCACCGGGCGGGCCGCCCGACGAGAAGCCGCCGGTGATCGTCAGCGTGTATCCGGAATCCGGAGCGGTCGTGCCCAACCCGCGCGGCGCCGCGGTGATCCAGTTCGACGGCGTGATCGACGAGCAGAGCGGCGGCGTGGGGGCCACCGCCGGCCTGGCATCGCGCATCCTGCTGTCCCCGACCGCGGGGCCGGTGGACGTGTCCTGGCACCGGTCCGCGATCCACGTCAGGCCACGGGAAGGTTGGAAGCCGGGACGCGTCTACCAGCTCCAGGTCCTGCCCGGGATCGTCGACCTGCGGCGCAACGTCATGAAGGATCGCCGCACCATCGTCTTCAGCACGGGCCCCGCGATTCCCCACGCCCGCCTGAGCGGCGCCGCCGTGCAGTGGGTGGAACAGCGGGCACTCGTGGGCGGGCTGATCCGGGCGCAGCTGCTCCCCGACACCATCGCCTATCTCGCCCTCGTCGATTCCAGCGGCACCTTCCACCTGGACAACCTGCCGCCCGGCCGCTATGCCGTCTTCGCGATCGCCGACCTGAACGGCAACCGCGCGCGTGATCGCCGCGAGGCGTACGATTCCGCCCTGGTCACCGTCGACTCGAGCGCCGCGGCGGTGCTGTGGGCGTTCGTGCACGACACGGCCGGCCCGAGAGTGCGCCAGGTGGAGCCGATCGACTCGGTCACCGCGCGCATCACGTTCACCCAACCGCTCGACCCCGCGCAGCCACCCGAGTCGCTGGGCGTCCGCGTCCTGACCTTGCCCGACTCCACCCCGGTCCGGGTGCGCGGGCTCTTCACCCAGTCGCGGTACGACTCGCTCGCGAGACGGGCGCGCGCCGCCAGCGACTCGGCGCGGGCCGCCAAGGACACGACGAAACGCACGCCGGCGCCGCGCGACACGACCGCCCCGCGCGAAGACACCATCGCCGTCCGGCCGGGCACCGGCGCCACCGCGGGCCGCGATACGTCGGCCCTGCGAGACATTCTGTCCCAGCGTGCCGTACCGCAGGACAAGGTCGTGCTTCAGGTCGAAGCGCCGTTCACGCCGGCCGGCCGATACTTCGTGGAAGTCACCGGCGCCCGGAACCTGAACGGCGCCACCGGCGGTCACGGACACGCCGTGCTCGTTGTCCCAAAGCCCAAGCCCGTGCCGCCGGACACCACGCGCGCCAAGCGCGACTCCACGCCGCGGTGACCACGCCCTCCGCCGATCCCCGACGCCACCTGCCGTCGGTCGACGCGCTCATCGCCGACCCCGCGATCGCCGCGCTGGCCGCCGGCCGGCCCCGCGCGCTCCTGGTCCGCGCCGTGCGCGCCGCGGTCGAGGACGCGCGCTCGGGAGGCGGCACGCACCCCGCGGCAGGCTGGCCCACGGCCGTGCGCGCGCAGCTGGCGCGTTTGGGCGCGCCCTCGCTCGTGCCCGTGGTGAATGCGACCGGGGTCGTGCTGCACACCAACCTCGGCCGCGCCCTGCTGGCGCCTGCCGCGGTCGCGGCGATGGCGGCCGTGGCCCGCTCGTACGCCAGCCTCGAGTACGACCTCGGCCGCGGCGCACGCGGCTCGCGCCACGCCATCTGCCGCGACCTGCTGACCGAGCTGACCGGCGCCGAGGATGCGCTGGTCGTGAACAATGCGGCGGCAGGGCTGCTGCTCGCACTCTCCGCCCTGGCCCGCGACGGCGAGGCGGTCGTGTCGCGCGGCGAGCTGGTGGAGATCGGTGGCGCCTTCCGCGTGCCCGATATCATGGCCCGCTCGGGCGCGCGGCTGGTCGAGGTCGGCACCACCAACCGCACGCACCTCGACGACTACGTGAAGGCGATCACGCCCGGCACGCGCGCGGTGCTCAAGGTGCACCGCTCCAACTTCCGGCTCTCGGGCTTCACCGCGGAAGTAGCCGCGGCGGAGCTGGCGCAGCTGGCGCGCGTCTCCGGGGCGGCGAGCCTGTACGACCTGGGTAGCGGGTTGCTGCTCGATCTCTCACGGTGGGGACTCACCGGAGAACCCACGCTGCGTGAAGCGGTGGCGAGCGGCGTGGACATCGTAGTGGCGAGCGGCGACAAGCTGCTCGGGGGACCGCAGGCGGGCATCGTGGTCGGCCGGAAGGCGGCGATCACGGCCTGCAAGAGCGATCCGCTGGCGCGGGCGGTGCGGGCCGACAAGTTCACCCTCGCCGCCCTCGAAGCGACGCTCGCGTTGTATCGCGACCCGGAAACGGCGCGGCGCGAGATTCCGACACTGCGGATGCTCACGATGGAAGACGGCGAGCTGAGACGGCTCGCGCAGGCGTTGGGCAACAGCGTGCCGCGAGGCGAGATCGTCGAGGGTTACTCGGAAGTCGGCGGCGGCTCGTTCCCCGAGACGAAACTGAAGACGTGGTTGGTCCGGCTGACCGCCGACCGGCTGTCGGCCGACGGCTTGATCGAGCGGTTGCGGGGTAGCGATCCGCCCATCATCGCCCGCATCGAGGACGGCCACGTGGTGCTCGATCCCCGGACCATTCTCCCCGACCAGGTCGAGACCGTGGCCCGGGGCGTGGCGGAGGCGCTCGGTGGCTGACGAGCAACGCCGCGCGGTGTTTCTCGATCGGGACGGGACGATCGTGGACGATCCCCCTCCCGGCTACCTGAAGGACCCCGCCGCGGTGCGACTGCTGCCGGGCGCGGCCGCGGCCATCCGCCGGCTCAACGAAGCCGGCTGGCTCGCGGTCGTCGTGAGCAATCAGTCGGGCATCGCCCGGGGGCTCTACACGGAAGCGGACTACCGCGCCGTCGAGCGTCGCGTGGCCGAGCTGCTGGCCGAGGGGAAGGCACGGCTCGACTCTTCCTTCTTCTGTCCCCACCACCCCGAATTCACCGGGCCCTGTCTGTGCCGCAAGCCGGGCACCAGGTTGTTCGAGGAAGCCGCGGCGCACCTGGGGATCGACCCGACCCGGTCGTGGTTCGTGGGAGACCGGCCGAGCGATGTGGCGCCGGCCCGCCGCCTGGGCGGGAGGGGATTGCTCGTCCTGACGGGTGAGGGCGCCCGTCACCGCGCGCAGGCCGAGGCGCTCGGCGCCGAGGTCGCAACCGATCTCGCGGGCGCGGTGGACACGATCATGAAGGATCGCCGGACCAGCTGAAAGATTGTGTCGGCGAGGCCGGTTCACCAAATTTGCTGCTCCGGAAACACCACCGTCCGTCGCCCCAGGAGCCCGTCCGTGCGCATCCGATCTTCGCTGATCCTGACGGTCCTCGCGGCCGCCGCCGCTTCGCTCGCCGCCCAACAGCCCGGCGGGCCCCCAATGAGCCTGGAGACGATCCGCAAGGCCGTCGTGACCGTGCACGCCCTCGACGCGGACGGCCAGTCGATGGCCAGCGGCACCGGCTTCTTCGTGGCGCCCGAGGGCATGGTCGTCACCGCCGCCCACGTGCTCGCGGACGCCGCCGGGTGCTCGATCGAGCTGTCCGACGGCGAGACGATGCGCTGCACGGTGGCCGCCTCGGACACCTCGAAGGACGTCCTGATGCTCCAGGTCGCCGGCACGGCTCCGGCGATGCTCCGCTGGGGCTCGAGTACCGCGGCCAAGGACGGCGAGGAGATCAGCGTCGTCTCGAATCCCCTCGGCCAGCTTCCCGGCACCCTCTCGAAGGGCATCATCTCGGCGTCGCGCGTCGTGCACGGCAACAAGCTGTTCCAGATCTCGGCCGCGATTTCGCACGGGTCGAGCGGCGCACCGTTGCTCAACGCGCAGAGTCAGGTGATCGGCGTGATCCGCAGCACGATCGAGCGCGGCCAGGCGCTCAATTTCGCCACCGCGACCGACGCCATCCGCAACATGCACATGGACCCGGCCGCCGTCGCGGAGGCGCAGGGGATCCTGCGCAAACCCGACCTCGCCCAGCGCACCGAGCCGGTCGAGACGCCCACGTCGGCCGGCGACGAGCGGTCCATCTCCGTCGGACAGTCCGTCGCCGGCAGGCTCACCGACGACGACGCGCTCTACTCCGACACCACCTACTATCAGGCCTGGAAGCTCTCGGCGCGGCCGGGGCAGGACGTGACGATCGATCTCTCCTCCCCCGACTTCGACCCGGTGCTCATCGTGCGCGGGGCGGCCGACTCCTCGCTCGTCGACGACGACGGCGGGCCCGAGTGCGCCTCACGCGTCGTGTTCACGGCCGCGTCGGCCGATCCCATCACGATTCTCGTCAACACGGCGAGCCGGCCCAAACGCGCGACCGGCCGCTTCACCCTCGCCGTCAGCGAGGGGACCAAGCCCGTCGATCCCCGCGCGACCCGCGACAACCCCGGCGATTGCCGCACCACGCCCACCCTGGGTGGCGCGCTCCGCGCCATCGCGCTCGGCCAGACCGTGACCGGCAGTCTCACCGACGCGGACATGCTCTACCCCGACACGACCTACTACCAGCGCTGGCTGGTCTCGACCCGCCCCGGCCAGGACGTGACCATCGACCTCTCCTCGGCCGAATTCGATCCAGTGCTCATCGTGCGCGGCGCGGCCGACTCCTCCATCGTGGACGACGACGGCGGTCCGGGCTGCTCGTCGCGGGTGGTGTTCACCGCCCAGTCGACGACGCCGGACACGATCATCGTCAACACCACCGGCCGGCCGACCCGCCAGACCGGACGCTACACGCTGACGGTCAGTGCCGGGCGCAAGCCGGTGGACCCCGCACCGACGGAAGAAAACCGCGGCGACTGCCGGCCGCCTTCCTAGTGCCCCCGGTTCGCGTCGCCGTGCTCGCCTCGGGCGGCGGCACGAACCTCCAGGCGCTGCTCGACGCCTGCGGCCCGGCGGCCCCCGCGCGCGTCATCCGGGTCATCTCCAACCGGGCCGATGCGGGCGCCCTCGAGCGCGCCCGCGCCGCGGGCATCCCGGCCGTCGTGCTGCGCGATCCCGCCGATTCCGGTGAGCTGCTGGCGGCGCTCGCCGACGCGGACCTCGTCGTGCTCGCCGGCTATCTCAAGCTCATCCCCGCCGCCGCCGTCGCGCGGTTTCCCCGACGGATGATTAATATCCACCCGGCCTTGCTGCCCGCCTTCGGCGGTCCCGGGATGTACGGCCGCAGGGTGCACGCCGCGGTGCTGGCGAGCGGCGTCGCCGAGTCCGGCGCAACGGTGCACTACGTGGACGAGCACTACGACCGCGGCCCCATCGTCGCGCAGCGCACGGTCCCCGTTCTCCCCGGCGACACGCCGGAGTCGCTCGCCGCCCGGGTCCTGGCCGTCGAGCACGAGCTGTTGCCGCAGGTGGTGCTGGACTTGTCACGGAAGCTCATCGACCAGGGGAGATCGCATGCGAGCGACGGCTAGGCGGATGGGGGGATGGGCGGATGGCTTGCGACGCGGCGGCCTGACGCTCCTCCTGGCCGCCGTTCCACTTGTTTGCCTCTCCGCGCAATCCGTCGCTTCTCTCGCGCCGCGCCTCGCCGCCATGACCGCGGTCTCCGGCTACGAGCGCGCCGTCACCGACACCCTGCTCCGCCTGCTCCCCGGCGCCACGCGCGACCGGCTCGGCAACGTCGTCCTCAGCCTCGGCACGGGCGATCCCCGGCGCCTGGTCTACTGCGACCTGGACGAGGCCGGATACGTCGTGGGGCGCGTCACCCCCGATGGGCTGCTGCGACTGCGCCGCGTCGGCCGGGTCGCGAGCCCGCTCGCCGACCAGCAGATCGAGGGACAGCGGGTCACCGTCTGGGGGCGCCACGGCGCGGTCCCCGGCGTGGTCGCGGTGAACTCGATTCACCTGTCGCGCAGCCGCGCCATGGGCGAGCAGCCGTTCAGCCTGGACGATGCCTGGGTGGACGTCGGCGCCGCGTCGGCCGAGGAAATCACGGAGCTGGGCATCGACGTGCTCGCTCCGGTCGCGCTCGTCAAACGTCCGCAGCGCTACGGCGACGGGCTGCTCGCCGCCCCAGCGGCGGGGGCGCGGGCCGCGTGTGCGGCGCTGCTCTCCGCCGCAGCCGCCCGCCCCACACCTGGGGGCAGCGTGGTGGTGGCCTTCGCGGTGCAGACCCTCCAGACCGGGCGCCCCGGCGTCGCCGCGCTCTCCGCGCTGCACGGACCCTTCACCGCGGTCCGTGAGGCCACGCTCCCCGTGCGGTACCGCGGGACGGCGGTCGAGACCGTGGCGCTCGATTCCGCGCAGGCGCTCGCGGCGGATCTCGCCCATTGGATCGGCGAGGGAACAGCGGCATCCACCCGCCCGACCGATGGCATGCCGCCCGCCCCACCCCAGGAGCGCCGCCTCGAAGACGCCTATCCGGCGACGCCGGCGGGGCGCCTGGCGGAGGCGCAGGACGTGGTCGCCGCGTTGGTGGAGCGCTACGGCGTGTCCGGCGACGAGGGCCCGGTGCGGGACGCGGTCGCCGGGATGCTTCCCGCCTGGGCGAAGCCGACCACCGACAGCGCCGGGAACCTGTGGCTGAAGGCCGGGACCGGCGAACCGCTGGTCGCGTTCGTGGCGCACCTGGACGAGATCGGCTACCGCGTGGACTCGATCCGCGCCGACGGGACGCTCGCGCTGAGCATGCGGGGCGGGTTTTTCCCGTCGCTGTTCGAGGGGCAGGCGGCGCTCGTCCACACGCCGCGCGGCGATGTGCCGGGCGTCTTCTTGCCGCGCGACTCCACCATGGGGACGATGCACCAGCCGCGCTTCGTGAGCGCGAGCGTCGGGGCGGCCTCGGCGGAAGCGGCCGCTGCCCTGGGCGTGGCGCCGGGACAATCGGTCACGATGCCCAAATCCTATGCGCGGCTCGCCGGCACCCGCGCCACCGGGCGCTCTTTCGACGACCGCGTCGGCGCGGCGAGCCTGGTGCTCGCTGCGCGACACCTGAATCGCGCCCTGCTGCGCCACGCGATCGTCTTCATCTGGAGCACACGCGAGGAGATCGGGCTCGAGGGGGCGCGGGCCGCGGCCGCCACGCTCGGGACTGCGCCGGTGCGGGTGCACGCGATCGACACCTTCGTGTCCGCCGATTCGCCGCTCGAGCCGCAGGCGTTCGCGCTCGCGCCGATCGGCAAGGGCGCGGTGGCCCGGGCGCTCGACAACTCCTCGGTCACGCCGGCCGCCGTGATCGACACGCTGGCGCGCGTCGCGCGCGCCCGCGGCCTGGCGCTGCAGATCGGCACCACCAACGGCGGCAACGACGGCTCGATGTTCGTTCCTTACGGCGTCGTGGACGTGCCGATCGGCTGGCCGTTGCGCTACTCGCACTCTCCGGCCGAAGTGATCGACCTCAAGGATCTGGTGAGCCTCGCCGAAGTCGTACGCGCCATCGCGGAGGAGTGGTGAGAGCGCTGCTGTCGGTCTCGGACAAACGCGGGCTGGTGCCGTTCGCCAAGGGGCTCGCGGCCCTGGGCTGGGAGATCGTCTCGACCGGCGGCACGGCCGAGGCGCTGCGACGCGAGGGAGTCCCGGTGATCCCCATCGAGAAGGTCACGGGCTTCCCGGAAATGATGGACGGCCGCGTGAAGACGCTGCACCCCAAGGTGCACGGCGGCCTGCTGGCGCGGCGCGATCATCCCGGAGACCAGGCGGCGCTCCTGGCCCACGACATCACGCCCATCGACCTCGTCGCGGTGAACCTCTATCCGTTCCAGCAGACCGCCGCGCGCGAGGGCGTCACCGACGCCGAGGTCATCGAGCAGATCGACATCGGCGGCCCGTCCATGCTCCGCTCCGCCGCCAAGAACCACGCTGACGTCATCGTCCTGGTCGATCCGGCCGACTACGACACGACCCTGGCCGACCTGCGCGCCGACGGCGTGCCGCCCGAGCGCCGCCGCGCCCTGGCCGGGAAGGTCTTCGCGCACACCGCCGCCTACGACGCCGCCATCACGGGGTACTTCGCCCGCGGCGAGACGGAGCTGCCGGAGCGACTCACGCTCGTGCTGGAACGGGCGCAGGCGCTGCGCTACGGCGAGAACCCCCACCAGCGGGCGGCGCTGTACGTCGCCGACGAGCCCGGCCTCCGCGACCTCCACCAGCTGCACGGCAAGGAGCTATCGTTCAACAACCTGCTCGATGTGGACGCGGCGACTTTCGCCGTGCGCGCGTGGGCGAACCGCATCGCCTGCGCCATCATCAAGCACACCACGCCCTGCGGCATCGCCCTCGGCGCCTCGGCCGTCGAGGCCTACACCCGCGCACTCGCCACCGATCACACCTCGGCGTTCGGCTCGGTGATCGCGTTCAACACCGTGGTAGACCAGCCCGCGGCGGAAGCGATGGCCGATCTGTTCGTCGAAGTGGTCGTGGCCCCGCGCTTCCACGACGAGGCGCTGGCGGTCTTCCGCAAGAAGAAGAACCTGCGCGTGGTCGAGCTGCCCCGCGCCGACGATCGCCCGACGCTCGACTACAAGCGAGTGCGCGGCGGGCTCCTGGTCCAGGACCGGTTCCGGCCGCACGACACCTCCCAGGAGGCGCTCTGGAAGGTCGTGACCGCGCGCGGGCCGACCGAGTCGGAGTGGAACGACCTGCGCTTCGCCTGGACGGCGGTGGGGAGCGTCAAGTCGAACGCGATCCTGCTGGCCCACAACGAGGCGGCGATCGGGATCGGTGCCGGCCAGATGTCCCGGGTGGATTCCTCGTTTCTGGCCGTCCACAAGGCCCGGGCCGCAGCCCATGACACGACGGGATCGGTGCTCGCCAGCGACGCCTTCTTCCCGTTCCGCGACGGCGTGGACGAGGCGGCCGCGGCCGGCGTGGCGGCCATCATCCAGCCGGGCGGGTCGGTGCGCGATGCGGAAGTCATCGCAGCGGCCAACGAGCACGGCTTGGCGATGGTGGTGACCGGGGTCCGGCAATTCCGGCACTAGCGGGGTACTGCTGGTGCGGCAAGGAGAAAGGTCGATGACCTCAAGCCAGCCGTCAGAGCATCCACCCTACGCCGCGGCGGCGCTCGTCGCCGCAGGGATCCTCGCCCTCTACGTCGCGACGCTCGCGCCGACGACGCAGTTCTGGGACGCGCCGGAATACATGGCCGCGGCGCACGCACTCGGCATTCCCCACCCACCCGGCAACCCGCTGTTCTCGCTGATGGCCCATGTGTGGGGTCTGCTGCCTCTGGCGGCCGACTACGGCGCGCGCATCAACCTGTTCGCCGCGGCCACCAGCGCCGCGGCCGCCGGCTTCTGGTTCCTCATCGCCGAGCGCTGGCTGCGCCCGATCGTCGGCGGAACCACGCCGCGCCGCCTGCTCGCCGCCGCGGGAGCCCTGATGGGCGCCACCGCGTTCACCGTCTGGAATCAGTCGGTGGTGAACGAGAAGGTCTACACCGTCAGCCTGCTGTCCATCGCGGCGGTGCTGTGGCTGGCGATCCGCTGGGCGGATCAGCCGGCGGGCGAGCGTCCCGACCGCCTGTTGATCCTCATCGCCTATCTCCTGGTCCTGACGAGCGCGAATCACCAGATGGGACTGCTGGCGGCGCCGGCGGTGCTGCTGGTGGTGGCCCGAACCGATGCGCGGACGCTCATCCGGCCCCGGCTCCTCGGGCTCGCGCTCGCCGCGGCCGCCGCGGCCGCGACCGTCTACCTGTTCCTGCCGATCCGCGCCCATCTCGATCCGTACCTGAACGAGGGCGACCCGACCACGTGGGCGGCGCTGCGGGACGTGCTGCAGCGCACCCAGTACGGCAAGCCGCCGCTGCTGGCGCGCCAGGCGGACTTCCCCGGCCAGCTCGCGATGTGGGCGCAATACTTCTCGTGGCAGTGGGGCCGCGATCTGCCCGAGGCCGCCGCCCGC
>DATGDE010000240.1:0-9182 GCA_035311125.1 Gemmatimonadales bacterium | reverse complement strand
GGGCCGTCACGATCCAGCAAGATAGACGGCCTCCCGGGGTCGCGGCCATGGCGGGAGGGGCTCTCTGCGAGGCGGGAAAACACATGAGCGACGAGATCGGCCTCTGCTTCACCTGCCGTTGGACGCGTCCGGTGTCGAATCGCAGCGGCTCGACGTTCTACCGCTGCGCCCGCGCCGAGACGGATCCGCGCTTTGTGCGCTATCCGCCGCTGCCGGTGCTGCGCTGCCGCGGATATGAAGGGCGCTCCGAACACGGAGCAGGGAGCAGTCCCCCGCGCTGACCCGAATCGGACTGCTCCGCGCGCTCTGGTCTTTGAATCTCCCGACTACTTCCCGTACACGCCGATGCCGTACCAGCAGGGATTCGTCCTGCAGGCCGCCATGATCACCTTGACGCGGTAGCGCATGGTTTCGGTCGGGGTCACCTGCACGATCGGAACGTCGTCGTTCTGGACGTCGGAATCGACCTGCTTGTCGTCGGCGTCGTACAGCACCAGGTCCATGTCGCTGCAGTCGTTGTCGCACACGCCGACGAGGGCGTAGGCGGTGCCGGCGTGCAGCGTCAGGGTGAAGGATTCGTTGTCGTCGTCGGAGAGCGAGCCGACCTGCGTTTCGTGGGTCTGCTCGTACCCCATGTCGCTGAGTCTCTTGGCCTTCTGCTTGAGATAGGACTCAACCTGGGTCCGCCACTGGTTTTCCTGGGCTCGCGCGGTGGGCGCGAGGACGGCCAGTGCGACCGTGACGGCGACGGCGACTCGATGCATGGAGACCCTCCCCTGGGAGCTGGCTGCGCCTGACGGCTGGTGGACTGAACGCACGACGCGATGATGGGACGGCTGAAAACCGGGGAACAACCTATTGGAGTGCTTACCGGAAAGTATGAAGGTCAGGACTCCGGGGGGGCCTTCTGGCCGCTCGCCCAGCCGGTCCCGACGCCGATCCCGAACAGGACGCCCATGGGAACGCTGATGATGGGGAGGGCGGCGGCGGTGATGCCGGCCGCGGCGGCGATGACCCCGGCGACGACCGGGGCCGAGGGCTTCTGCGCGGCGTCCACGTAGCGCAGCCGCCGCCGCACGAAGTTCCGAGTGGGGATGTATCCGCCGCCGAGCGCGGCGCCCCAGAGCAGCAGTCCGATGATCATATCACCCCTACGCAACTTGCATCGGGACGGTTTCCGCCGCAATCTCCGGGCTTATGGACGACGCCGCCGACCAGGCCAATCTCGCCAAGATCGCGTTCTGGTTCGGTCCGGCGGCGTTCCTCATGCTCTCCGCGCTGTGGTACTTCCTGGCCAAGCAACAGATGATCCCAGGGTGGGTGGCGGTGGTGATGACGATCCTCGACATCCCCCTCATCGTGCTCGGCGTTCTCCTGATCCATCGCGGGACGGCCCGCGCCTCCGAAATGCTGGTGCAGACGATCTACTCGGCGGGCAACATCCCTCCGCCGCCGAGCTATCCCCGCCAAGACGTGATGATCGTGCGGGGGCAGTATCAGGAGGCGGCCGCCTATTTTCGCGACCACCTCACCGTCGAGCCGGAGGACAACGAAGCGCGGCTGCGGCTCGCCGATCTGCTAGACAAGCACCTCGACGATGCGGCGGAAGTTGAGCGGCTGTACCTGGAGGTGCGGCGGCACCAGCCGTACGCCGGGCAGGAGATGCGCGCGTGCAACGGGTTGATCGATCTGTACCGCAAGCAGGGCCGCCGCGACCGCTTGATGGTGGAACTGTCGCGCTTTGCGGAACGTTACCGCGGAACCCCGGGCGCGGAGGCTGCCAGACGCCTGCTACAGGAGCTGAAGGCCGATAGCCGATAGCTCTACCAGCGAATCGCCGCACTCCCCCATGTGAACCCCGACCCGAACGCGGCCAGCATCAGCAGGTCGCCGCGGGCGAGGCGGCCCGCGTCGAGGGCTTCGTGCAACGCGATGGGGATCGACGCGGCGGTGGTGTTGCCGTATTCCTGGATGTTGTTGTAGACCTGGTCGTCGCGCAGACCGATCTGCTTCTGCACCATCTCCGAGATGCGCTGGTTCGCCTGGTGCGGAATGAAGAGCTTCACGTCGCCCGTGGTGCAGCCGTTGGTGCGCAGCGCGAGCTGCACGCAGTCGGGCATCTTCGTGCTCGCGTGCTTGAAGACTTCGCGGCCTTCCATGTGCACGCGGGCCCGGCCATCCGTCGCCATCTCGGCGCTGATCCAGGGCACGTGCGCCAGACCCGGCCCGTCCATCCAGAGCTTCTCGGCGTACTGGCCGTCGCTGAAGAGGTGGGTCGAGAGCACGCCCCGCTTCGGATCGCCGGTCGGGCCCAGGATGGCGACCCCGGCGCCGTCGCCGAAAATCACGGCCGTGTCGCGCCCGGCAGTCGTGAGGTCGAGCCCGGGCGACTGGATCTCGGCCCCCACGAGCAGTACGCGCTTGTACTGGCCGCAGCGCACCCACGCATCGGCGACGGAGAGACCGTAGATGAACCCGGTGCACTGATCGCGAACATCGAGGGCCGGGATATTGGTGAGCCCGAGCAGGCGCTGCAGGAACACGCCGTTGCCGGGGAAGAAGTGGTCCGGGCTCGTGGTGGCGAAGATGATGCAGTCCAGATCGCTCGCCTGGAGGCCGGCGCGCGTCAGCGCGACCTTGGTCGCCTCGGCCGCCAGCGCCGAGCACATCGTCCCCGGCTCGACCCAATGCCGCTGGCGGATGCCGGTGCGCTGGGTGATCCACTCGTCGGAGGTGTCCATCAGCTTCGCCAGGTCGTCGTTGGTCACGACCCGGGGGGGAACGTAGAAGCCGGTGGCGATGAATTCCGTGCGGGGCATGTGGGCCTTCCGGTGAGCGTCTGGCGTTTCCAGCGGGAGGAGGGAAGATTTGGCCCGAACCCCCGTCTCGCAAGAGAGCCCATGGACCTCCCGATCACCCGGGCGCAGCTCGACGCCGTGCGCGCTGCGCAGCACCTCCCCGACGTGCTGCGGCGCGTGCTGGACGGGGCCACCGCGTCCGGCGACGGCGCGGTGCTGCACCTCACGTATGAAGAAGCCACCGCGTTGCAGGAGCTCGCCGCCTGGAATGTCCATACCGACGCCGCGGGCGACGTGACGCCGGCCTCGAAGCTGTTCGACGATCTCGTGAAAGCCATCATCACTCACCCGGACTACTGACATGCGCATGCTGCGGCTGGTCGCTTTGCCCGCGCTTCTCTCGTCCCTCGTCCCTCGTCCCGGTCTCGCACAAGCGAAGCACCCGATCACCTTCGATGATTTCATCGGGCTGCCGGTCGTGTCGGATCCGCAGCTCTCACCCGACGGAAAATGGGTCGCCTATACGGTCACCACGCCGTCGTTGAAGGCGAACCGGGGAATCGCCCGGGTCTGGCTCGCCGAGGTCGCCACGGGCCGGACGCGGCAGCTCACGCAGGGCCCGGGGTCGGATCGCTCGCCGCGCTGGTCTCCCGACGGGCAGACCCTGGCGTTCATCTCCACCCGGCAGGACGGGCCGCAGATCTGGGTGCTCGGCATGAACGGGGGCGGCGAAGCGCGGAAGGTGACGAGCATCGACGACGGAGTCGGCGAGCTGTACTGGCGGCCGGACGGCCAGGGGTTTCTCGTCGTCGTCGACCTGAAATGGCCGCCCGATCAGGAGATCGACAAGCGCAACGGCGACTATCCGACCGACGCCCGCCTGTGGACCGACCTCATGTGGCGCCATTGGGTCGAGTTCCGCGCCGGGCATCGCCAGCACGTGTTCGGCGTGGAGCTCGCGACCGGGAAGGCCACGGATCTGACGACGGTGGACCACGACGTCCCGACGATCGCGACCTCCGGCGATGGCGACGTCGCGATGTCTCCCGACGGCCGGGACATCGCCGTGGCGCTGCACGGGGACTCGGTGGTCGCCACGAACACCAATGTGGACATCTACGTCATCGCGGCCGGGGGACGAGGGGCGGCGGATGAGTCGGCTTGGAAGAACGTGACCGCTGCGAACCGGGGGGCGGACAACACGCCTCGCTATTCACCGGACGGGAAGTGGCTGTCGTACCTCTCGATGGAGCGTCCCGGATTCGAGGCGGACCGCCAGCGGTTGATGCTGGTGCCGCGCGCCGGCGGCGCAGCGCCCGTCGAGGCGACGGCGGGCTGGAGCCTCTCGGTCGGCTCCTACACCTGGTGCCGGGACGCGAAGTGCGTCTATGCGGTCGTCGAAGAGCGTGGCCGGGAGAACATCTATCGTATCGACGTGCCCGGTTTCCGGCGCACGGCGGTCGTCGCGGGCGCCGGCATGAACACGAATCCCGACGTCTCGGCCGACGGCAAGACGGTCGTCTACCTGCATCAGAGCAACACCCAGCCGCCCGAAGTCTGGATGAACGGCAGGGCGCTGACGCACCACACCGACGCCGGAGTCGCCTCGCTCGACCTGAGCCCGCTCGAGCAGTTCGGCTTCGTCGGGGCGCGGGGCGATTCGGTCTTCGGGTGGGTGTTGAAGCCACCCGGCTTCGACCCGGCGAAGAAGTATCCGGTCATCGATCTGTTTCACGGCGGGCCGCAGACCGCATGGCTCGATTACTGGGGCGCGCGCTGGAACTACGAGATGTTCGCCTCGCGCGGCTACGTGGTGGTCGCGGTGAACCGGCACGGCTCGACCGGCTACGGCCAGGCCTTCACCGACGCCGTGTCGCAGCACTGGGGGGACTGGCCCTACGAGGACCTCATGAAGGGCCTCGACGCGGTGAACCGGCTGCCCTACGTGGATTCGACGCGGGAATGCGCCGCCGGCGCGAGCTACGGCGGCTACATGGTCTATTGGGTCGCCGGCCACACCGATCGCTTCAAGTGCCTGGTGGCGCACGACGGGGTGTTCAACACGGTGAGCATGGGCGGGTCCACCGAAGAGCTGTGGTTCAGCGACTGGGAATTCGGCGGCACGCCCTACGTCGCACGCGATCAGTGGGAGAAGTGGTCCCCGCTGAACTTCGTCAAGAACTGGAAGACGCCCCTGCTGGTCGTGCACTCCCAGCTCGACTACCGCGTGGATCTCTCGGAGGGCTACCAGGCGTTCACGGCCGCGCGCCGCATGGGGATCCCGGCCAAGTTCCTCTATTTCCCCGACGAGGGCCATTGGGTGCTGAAGCCGCGCAACCGCCGCATCTGGTGGGGGGTGGTGCTGGACTGGATGGACCAGTATCTGAAATGAGCAGGGAACAGGAGCACGGAGCAGCAGGCATGTCGTAGCTGGGGTCGACTGCTCCGTGCTCCGTGCTCCGTCCGTTACTGCGGCTTCGTCCACACGTTGTTCGCCCTCCGCACATCCGGCATCGCGTGCCGCGCGTCGACCTCGACCTTGACCAGGTCGCTCCCGCCCTGCGCGGCCTGCTCATACAGGTAGTGATTCCCGAGGTACCATACCTCGACCGGGAGTCGCACCGTCTCGCTCGAGCCGTTGGCGTAGGTGAGCGTGAGGTCCAGAGGCATGGGCAGCTGTCCCGGTGAGGAGAGCCACACGCGAGCGATCTTGGTGCCGCTCGAGTCGGCCTGCGTCGTCGCGGAATCCACCGCGAGGTCGATGACGTCGGAGCGGTAGAACCACCCGCGCCAGAACCACGACAGGTCCTCTCCCAGGCCGTCTTCCATGGAGCGGAAGAAATCGGCCGGCGTGGGGTGTTTGAACGCCCAGCGCCGGATGTACTCGCGGAACGCGGCATCGAAGCGCGCGGTGTCGGGGAGGATGAAGTGACGCAGCAGGTACAACCCGACCGCAGGCTTCCCGTACTCCTCGTTGCCCAGCAGGTTGAGAGGTACCCGGTCGGCGGGCAGCATGGGGGGCAGATCATGACCGCTCGCCGCAAAACCGGCCCACTGATCGGCATTGGCACGGCCGACATTCACCGTATCGTGGTAGAAGGCGAGACCTGAATAGGTATTGATGAAGGTGTTGAACCCCTCGTCCATCCAGGCGTACAGCCGTTCGTTCGACCCGACCGTCATCGGGAACCACTGGTGGCCGAGCTCGTGCGTCGTGACGCCGAACAGTCCACGTCCGCCCGCGCGCGCGCCGCAGAACACGATCATGGGGTACTCCATCCCGCCCACCGGCCCGGCGATGTTGATCGCGGTGGGATAGGGATAGTGGAACCATTTCTCGGAGTAGTGCTTGATCGTGTGCCGGACGTACACCGTGGAGTTCGCCCAGTCGGGGTTCGCGTCGGGCGGATAGTACGACTGCATCAGGACCCCGTCCCACCCGCTCGCGTCCCACACGAACGCGGGGGATGCGGCCCACGCCACGTCGCGTACGTTCTTCGCCGTGAAGTGCCAGGTCAGCGTCGGCGTCGTGCCCGCCGGGCGGGTGGAGGGTCGGCCAGCTTCCTCGCGGGCCACGACGGCGACGGTCGAGTCGGCCGTGCGGGCGCGGGCGAGACGCTGGCGCTGCGTGGCGGTGAGGACCTCGAGCGGGTTCATGAGGGTGCCGCTCGCCGCCACGATGAAGTTGCGCGGCACGGTGAGCGTGAAATCGATGTCGCCGTACTCGAGGTAGAACTCGCCCTGGCCCAGGTACTGCTCGGTGTTCCAGCCGCGCACGTCATCGTACACCGCGAGCCGCGGGTACCACTGGGCGATCTCGTACAGCCACCCTCCGGCAAAGTGCTCGCGCCCCATGCGATCGGAGCCATGCTCGGGGATCTGGAAGGAGAAGCTCAGTTCCAGCGTGACCGTGGCGCCTGGCGGGAGCGGCCGGTCGAGATCGGCGCGCAGCATGGTTCCGTTCTCCGTGGCCGTCAGCGGCGTGCGCGCCGGCGCGCCGGCGCGTCCCGGCGACGCTCCGCGCACCGAGCGGAGGTCGGAGATCGTGTAGCCGCCCTTGAACCCCTGCGCGGACCAGCGGGCGTCGGCCGGGTTCATGAAGCTGCCGCGGCTGCCTTCCCGGTAGATGTTCTGGTCCACCTGCAGCCAAAGGTAGCGCAGCGTGTCGGGCGAGTTGTTGGTGTATCGGATCGTTTCCCCTCCGGATACGGTGTGCGCGGCCGTGTCGAGCAACGCACGAATCGTGTAGTCCACGCGCTGCTGCCAGTAGCGTGGTCCGGGCGTTCCCGCGCCGGTGCGCAGCTCGTTGGGCGCCGGGAGGGCGAGCCTCCGGAACGGCGATGTGTCTCCGATGCCCACGGGAACCGGCCTGGGCGCGGCGGTCTGGGGCGCGGGAGCAGGTTGTTGCAGGACGGCGGCGAGGAGCAGGGACAGTGGCAACATGCGGGATTCTCCTTTTGTGTGAGAGTCCGATTCAGCGCACGTCGATCGTCACGACGGCGCTCGCTCCGCGCTCGCTGACCGCGCGCAGGGTATGCCGGCCCGGGACGAGGCGCCAGCGCGCGTCGCGCCAGGGGCGGTCGTCCACGAACCAGCGCACGCTGCTGCCGTCGCTCCCTCCGCCCGCCGCGCGCAGCGCGATCGTCGCGTAGCGCGGGTCTCCCCCGGCGGGAACCGTGTAGCGGTCGCCGTCCTGGGGCGAGAGGATCCGGAAGCGCTCGGGTTCGGCGTCCACGACGGCGGCGGTGGCCGGCGGCGGCCCGGACCCGGGATCGCCCGCGGACCACTCGGCGTATTCCGCAGGCAACTCGACGCGCCCCTCCCGGTGCCAGTCACACGGGCGCGTGGGCTCGGTGCCGGGGACGAACCACTCGGTCGTCGGCGGGCAATGAGGTCCTGCACGCATGCCCGAGAGCCGGCAGATCCGCACCGGAACGGCGCCGGTCTGGGCAGGGGTGGGGAGCACGCCCGGCGGATAGCGTTGCGCGACGAGCAGCGCCGCCCGGTGCAGCAGCGGGCCGGCGCCCGTGATGCCGCCGACGCCCTGCATCGGACGGCCGCTGAAGTTGCCGACCCACGCCGCCACCGTGAACCCCGCGGTCGTCGCCACGGCCCAGTTGTCGGTGAAGTGCCGGCTCGTCCCGGTCTTGGCTGCCGCGGGAAACGGGAAGTCGAGCACGGTCTCGGTGCCGAAGCTCGGGATCCGCGCCACCGGATCGCTCAGGATGTCGAGCACCAGGGCGGCTGCGGTGCGCGACATCACCCGCCGCGCTCCAGCCGTCGCGTCGCCCGCCGTCGTTACTCCTGCCGCCGTCTCGTCCGCCTCCCTCCACTTCACCGGCCGCCACACGCCTCCGTCGGCCAGCGCGCGGTATCCGTTCGCCAGCTCGAGCAGCGTGACGTCGCCATTGCCGAGCGAGAGTCCCAGGCCGTAATACTCCGCGCTGTGATCGAGCGAAGCGAAGCCGGCGTCGTGCAAGGTGTTGAGGAGACTGGAGACACTGAGCCGCTCGGCCAGCTCGACCGCCGGCACGTTGAAGGAGCTGCCGAGGGCGTCGCGGGCGCGCACCGGCCCGTGGAAGCGGCGGTCGTAGTTGCGGGGACGGTAGGGACCGAGCGTGGTCTGGTAGGTACGCGGAACGTCGGCGAGCACCGTGGCGGGCGTGACCCCGCGGTCGAACGCGAGCCCGTACAGGAAGGGCTTCAACGCGGATCCCGGCTGGCGCGGGGAAACGACCATGTCCACCTGGCCGTTCGTGTCGGCGAAGAAATCGGGCGAGCCGACCCAGGCGAGAATCTCCCCCGAGGGGTTGTCGAGCACCACCACCGCGGCGTGGGCGACGCCCTTGTCCTGCAGCACATCCACGGTGTGGCGCACCTCGGCTTCGAGCGCCGTTTGCAGTCCCAGATCCAGAGTGGTACGCCATTCGCCGCTTGGCGTCGCGCCGCCGGCGTCGCGCTCGATCCACTGGAGCACGCGCGTGGTGAAATGAGGGGCCAGGAACGGCGTCTCGGCGTCATGGCGGAGCACCGGCTCGGCCCGGGCGCGCGCGACGTCCTCGGCCCGGGCGTAGCCGAGCGCCTGCATTCGCGCGAGCGCGGCGGCGCGGCGGGTCCGGGCGCGCTGCGGCTCGGCGAGAGGGTTGTCGCGCGCGGGTGCGTGCGCGAGCGCTCCGAGCATGGCGGCCTGGCCGAGGCTCACGCTGCGCGGGTCGGCGCCGAAGTAGAGCTCGGCGGCCGCGGTGACCCCGACGGTACCCTGTCCCAGCGGGACGCGGTTCAGGTATTGCTCGAGGATCGTCTGCTTGTCGAGATGGGCGTCGAGCCGCAGCGCCCACAGGATCTGGCTCAGCTTCCCGCCCAGGGTGCGCGGCGTGCCGCGCA
>DATGDE010000239.1:0-3730 GCA_035311125.1 Gemmatimonadales bacterium | reverse complement strand
GTTCGATGATCGTCCTCAACTGACTCCGTTGCGCCGTCAACCCTGAACGCGAGAACGCCCTCATGCGCCACGGCTTCGCTCGACGCCTTTGCCTGACGGTCTCCTGCTCGACGCATTTCGCCATTGCGGCGGCGGCCCAGCAGCCCGACACCGTCACACTCCCCCCCGTCGTCGTGACGGCGACCCGCGTACCGACGGTCGTGAACGCCGTTTCGTCTGCGGTGACCGTCATCTCCGGCGCGACGCTGCGGGCCCGCGGCATCGCTACGGTGGCCGATGCGCTGCGGCTCACGCCCGGCATGGCGGTCGTCGCCACGGGCTCCTTTGGTGGGCAGACCTCGGTGTTCCTGCGCGGCGGGGAGAGCGACTACGTGAAGGTGCTGATCGACGGAGTGCCGCAGAATCAGCCCGGCGGCTTCTATGACTTCGCCAACCTGGGGACCGAGGACGTGGAGCGCATCGAGATCGTCCGCGGTCCGGTCAGCGTGCTGTACGGCTCCGACGCAGTCGCCGGTGTGGTGCAGGTGTTTACGCGCTCCGGGTTGGGTCGCCCGAGCGGCCGGCTCGGATTCGGCGGCGGTACCTATGGAACCGAGTGGACCACGGGAGAGGTGAGCGGGTCAACCGGGCCGCTCGCCTGGCGGAGCACACTGGCGCGCCGCACCACCTCTGGCACCTACCCGGTCAACAGCGGCGACCGGCGCATCCTGCTGGGCGGCAGCGTGCGGTTCGTCCCGGATGCGCGCAGCACGGCAAGTCTTTCGTTCCACTACAGCGACGCCGTCCATCATTTTCCCACCGACGGCACGGGACAGATCTCCGACTCGAATCAGTTCACGACCGACCGGGGTCCTTCGTTGTCGGCGGAAGCGGCGCACATCCTCTCGGAGCGCATCGGTCTCCGGGCATCCCTCGACTGGCATCGGGAAGACAGCCGGTTCGATGATGCGGCTGACAGTCCTGGTGACACGACGGCATTCTGCTGTTTCCATAGCAGGGACATCATCGAGCGTCTGCTGGTCGGAGCCCGGGCTGATGTCCAGTTGAAGTCGCAGGCGACCGTCACGGCGGGCGTGGAGCGCGAGGTACAGCGGGAGACGGGGACCACCCTCGATACCACGCGCGGCAACTCGGGTGCGTACGCACAGCTCCTGGCAGGTCTGGGGACCGCGGTTTCGCTCACCGCGGGGGGGCGGCTCGACGACAACCAGCAGTTCGGCCGCCACCTGACGGGCCGTGCCGGCATCGCCTGGCGGGCCGGGGGGCGCACGCGGCTGCGTGGATCACTGGGGACCGGCTTCAAGGAGCCCTCGTTCTTCGAAAACTTCGCGACCGGTTTCGCCCGCGGCAATCCGGCGCTGCGCCCCGAGCGGTCGACGAGCTGGGAGGTCGGTGTGGAACGGACCCTGGCGGGAGACCGCCTCGCCGTGCAGGCGACCTGGTTCGACCAGCGGTTCCGCGATTTCATTCAATACAGCTCGAAGCCGACCGGCCCGGATTCGGTGAATTACGTCAATGTGGGAGACGCCACCGCCCGGGGCGTCGAGCTCTCACTCCATGCTTCCCTCGGCCACCGGCTGGGACTGGACGCGGCCTACACCTATGTCCGCTCGCGCGACGGAGCCACGGGGCAAGGGCTGCTGCGCCGTCCGGCGCACAGCGGCAGTGTGCAGCTCGACCGCGGCATCGGGGCGGGAGACGTCGCCGTCGCCGCCCGGTACTCGGGCCATCGCCCCGATCAGGATTTTTCGGTCTTTCCGGACACGCGCGTCACGCTGCCCGCTCACCTCGTGGTCGATGCCAGCGCCTGGCTGCCGCTCCTCGCGCGGCGGGGCGCCCTGCCCGGGGTGCTGCTCACCGGCCGGGTCGCGAATCTTTTCGACGCGCGCTACGAGGAGGTGCTCCACTTTCCTGCCCCACGCCGCACGCTGCTCGTGGGCGGCGAGTTGACTTTCGGGCGGTAGCGGGTTGCGGCGGCACGTCCAACCGGGTGTGAGGGAGGCGTGGCTATCTTGTGGAGCATGTCCCTCGTCACGACTCCGGCCGTCGTGTTGCGAACCTACCGGTACAGCGAAACCTCGAAGATCGTCCGTCTCGCGACTCGGGACCTCGGGGTGCAGAGCGCGATCGCCAAAGGCGTGTCGCGTCCCAAGAGCCGGTTCGGGGCGGGACTCGAGCTGCTGAGCGAGGGTGAGGCGCAGCTCTATTATCGGGACAACCGTGAGCTCCAGACCCTCGCCGCGTTCGATGTCGAGCGGCTGCGCCGTGAATTGGCAGGGGATCTGGACCGCTTCGCCGCGGCCATGGTGCTGGCCGAGATGATGGTACGCATGGCGCCGCCGGCGCCCCTTCCCGCCGCCTACGATGCCTTCACGGGAGCGCTGGACGACCTCGTTGCGCTCCCCGTGGAGGCACTGCACGCCGGCGGGATCCGGTCGGTCTGGCGATTGCTCGCCGAGCTCGGATTCGAGCCGTCGCTGCGCGCCTGTGTGCGGGACGGTGCGGCGGTCGGCGAGGACGGCGAGCCCGTGGCATTCAGCACCGCCGAGGGAGGCGTGCTGTGCGAAGCGTGTGTGCGGTCCCAGCCGCCCGCGACGCTCACCCGGCTGCCCCAGCCCGCCTGGCGGGATCTGCGCGCCATGCTGGACCCGCAGGCGGCGTTGCCGCGGCTCGACGCGCCGCACGCCGCGGCGCACCGGCGTCTCGCGGCTCGCTTCGTCCGCCACCACCTCGAGGAAACGGGTCCGGGAGAGGGTTTCCCGGCACTCGTGTTCTGGGAGCGCCGCACGTGGCCCCCCTCCATCGCTTCGTAGTCGGCACGGCCGGCCACATCGACCACGGGAAGACCGCCCTCGTCAAAGCGCTGACGGGCGTGGACACCGACCGCTGGGAGGAAGAGAAGCGGCGCGGCATCACGATCGACCTCGGCTTCGCCCCGATCGACCTCGGGGATGGCCTCGAAGCCAGCGTGGTTGACGTGCCGGGCCACGAAGGCTTCGTGCGCAACATGCTCGCCGGCGCCACCGGCATCGATGTGGCCCTCCTCGTCGTGGCAGCGGACGAAGGCATCATGCCGCAGACCGCCGAGCATCTCGCCATCGTCGAGCTCCTCGGCGTGCGGCGCGGCATTCCCGTGCTCACCAAACGCGACCTGGTGGACGACGATTGGCTGGCGCTGGTCGAAGGCGAGCTCGCCGCGCGGCTCGCTGCGAGCCCCGTGCGTTGGGAACCGCCCATCGCCACATCGGCTGTGAGCGGGGCAGGGCTCGACGCACTGCGGGCGGCGCTGCGACGGGTGGCGGAGGACCTGCCCGCGCGCCCCGAAGCGGACCTGTTCCGCCTGCCGATCGATCGGGTGTTCGCACTTCCCGGCGCCGGTACTGTCGTGACCGGCTCCACCTGGAGCGGCACGGTCGCGATAGGGGACGCCGTCCGCCTCCTGCCACTGGATCGTGAGGTGCGCGTCCGCTCGATCGAGGTCCACGACCGCTCTGCGGAGCGAGCCGTACCGGGACGCCGTACGGCCCTCGCGCTCGTGGGTGTGGATCGGCACGAGCTGACCCGCGGGGACGTGGTCGTGACGGGAACCGGCTGGCGCAGCACCGAGGTGCTCGACGCGGGTGTGGAACTGCTGCCGGGTGCGCCGCGGCCGATACTTTCTCGAACGCGGGTGCGCGTTCACCTGGGGACGGCGGAAATCCTGGCGCGTGTGTCGCAAACCGGGCCCATG
>DATGDE010000238.1:0-6720 GCA_035311125.1 Gemmatimonadales bacterium | reverse complement strand
CGCGGTGGCGTAGTCGAACGACCGGGCGCACAGCGGCTGCCCCGTGACGAACTCGCAGAACCGCTGGCCGGTCTCGTCGGTGATGAGGGCGTGGAAGCGCGCCAGCCCGAAATCCCGCTCGACGTCGCTCATCCCGGCTTCGCTGCGCATGCTGAACTTGATCCCGTCGGCCGCATGCCGGCCCGACTTCGTCGTGATCTGGATGACGCCGTTCCCCGCCCGGGCGCCGTACAGCGACGAGCCCGCCGCCCCCTTCACGACTTCCACGCTCTCGATGTCGTTCGGGTTCAGATCGGGCAGGTTGCCGTTGATGACGATGCCGTCCACGATGTACAGCGGATCCTGGCTGCGGCCCTGCGCGTTGATCATCGTCGGGCCTCGCAGCAGCACCGACGGCTGGGCGCCGGGCCGGCCGCTCGCGGAAATGATGTCCGCGCCCGGGACCTTCCCCTTCAGCTGCGTCACCGGGTCGGCCGCCGGCACCACCATCTGGGCCGTGGTGACCCGGTCGACGTCGAAGGGCGTCATCACCGCCTCCGTCGCCTCCTGCACCCCCGTCACCACGACGGCCTGCAACAGGTTGATATCGTAAATGAGGGTGAGATCGATGGTCTGCTCGCCGGCGGTGAGCGTGAGCTCCCGGCTCGCGGGCTTGAATCCGATGCCGCGCACACGCAGGAAGACCTGCTGCCCGCGCACCCGCGCCCCCGGCACCAGCAGCGTGTAGCGCCCGTCATTGGAGCTGGTCACGGCCATGCGCAGCTCCTCGATGAACACGTTGGCGCCCGCCACCGGCTCGCCACGATCCGAGACGATGCGGCCCTTGAGCACCGCATCCTGGGCCCGCGCGCCGGTTGCGCCCGCGAACCACAGCACCGCCAGCACGGCCAGCCCGTACCAGAGGTCACGACGTGTGAGGGTCATACGGGATTTCCTCCTCTTGGAAGCAGTGCGCCGCGACGGCGATCGCCGGGGACGCTGAACAGACGACGGTTGCAGTGGGGAGGACGACGGACCACCGGCAGGGAGCCAATCACGGCCCCGGCGTCCCCGCAGAGCGGGGACGCCTCGACCCACGACCGGAGACGGCGGACTGCGAGCGGGACGGACATGGCGCTCGAGTGTAAGATCCGGCGGTTCGAGAGAATCCTTCTTTCCTTCTTATACGCCCTGGGTTTCCTGTCGTCAACCCCCGACGGTGGGAAATCCCGAGGGAGTCCACGGCAGAGGACAGCATCCGGCCGGGACCCCTTCTTACGGACGCGTTCCGCAAAATGTAGGTTGACGTGATTGCACCCTCGCAGGCAGGCGGCATGAGGCTCGTGGCTGCCCTGACAGCCGGCACGTTCTTGGTGCTGCCCACCCCCGGACGCACCTCGGCCCAGACTGGCCAGGCCAGGGGCGGAATCGTCGGCCATGTCACCGATCAGGCGACGCACGCCCCCATCGGCCTCGCGCGCGTGGTGTTGCTGGGAACCCGGCACGAGACCTCGAGCGACAGCACCGGCAGCTTCGCCCACCACGACCTCAAGCCGGGGACGTATCTGCTGCAGGTGCGGGCGCTCGGGTACTCGGTAACGACCAGCCCCGTGGAAGTGAGTGACGGAGAGGTCGTGGACCTGAATGTCGAGTTGGCCCGCGTGGACTTCACGCTCGACACGGTCGCGGTGGTGGGACGGGCCAGCTTCATGGAGCAGCGCCTGCTGGAGTTCCAGCGGCGGCGCGCCGAAGGTCGTGGCGTCTACTTCAGCGAGACGGACATCCAGCACCAGAACGCCGCGTACCTGAGCGACCTGCTGCGCACCGTGCCCGGAATTCGCACCGTCTGCAACTCGGTCGGCTGCTCGGTCACGATGACCCGCGCCGCGCGGGGCGCATGCCGCCCGGATTACATCGTCGACGGCCTCTCGGCGACGAACTCCACCAGCGGGAATCTCCTCACCCAGGGCGTCGTCGGCGTCGAGGTGTACCGCAGTCTGAGCGAAACGCCCGCAGAATTCCTCAAGGCCGGCGCGACCTGTGGGGTCATCGTCATCTGGACCCGATCGGCGCCGAGCCCGTGAGACGGGCGCTCATACGGTGCACCCGGGGAGTCGCCCTGGTCGCCCTGCTGCTCGCCGCCTGCCGCCCGCACCCCGGGGCGGGCAACGAGCTCGTCGCGACAGACCAGGGTGAGTTCGTCGTGCGGGTCATCAACAACCACTGGCTCGACATCACCGTGTACCTGCTGCGCGGGGCGGAGCAGGTGCGCGTCGGCACGGTCCCGGGCAATTCCCGCCAGGATTTCGTCCTCCCGGGACGGCTGCTGGGTACCTCGCGCCAGATCTCGCTGCTCGGCAGCGTGAGCACGAGCAACCAGGTCGTACGCAGCAATCCGGTGCTGGTGGAGCGGGGACAGTACGTCGAATGGCGGGTGGAGAGCGTCCTGCGTAATTCCAGCGTGACCGTCTACTAGGCCTGCACTATTAAGGAAAGCGAGATGCCCCCCCGGCCCGCCTGGGGGTACCGCCTGGCAGCTGCGGCCGCGGCGCGGGCTGCCGGTTTGGCCGCGGGCTTCAATGACAAGCTGGCGCGCGGACTCGCGGGACGGCGCGGCCTGTCGGAGCGCTACGCCGCCTGGGGAGCGGCCCAACGCGACACCCGCCGCCCCCTGGCGTGGTTCCATGCGCCGTCGGTCGGCGAGGGACTCCAGACCCGCCCCATAATCGAGGCGCTGCGGGCCGAACGTCCCGGCTGGCAGCTCGCCTATTCCTTCTTCTCTCCTTCGGCCGAACGGCTCGCCCGCAGCCTGCCGGTCGACTTCGCCGACTACCTGCCTCTCGACCGTCCCCGCGACGTCGCCGCGGCGCTCGATGCCCTGGCTCCCAGCGCGCTCATCTTCGGCAAGCTCGACGTCTGGCCCGAGCTGACGCTGGCCGCGGCGGCCCGCGGCGTCCGTCTCGGCCTCATATCCGCCACCGTGGCTGAGTCGAGCTCGCGGCTCGCCTGGCCGGTCCGTCGTTGGGCAGCACCGGCATACGCCGCCCTCGACCGAATCGGCGCTATCTCCCCGGAGGACGCCGCACGGCTGGAGCGACTGGGAGCCCGCCGTGCGGCGATCACCGTCACCGGCGATACGCGCTACGACAGTGTCGCGCAGCGCGCCGAGCGACTGGACCGTGCCCGCGAGCCGTTCGCCTCGCTCGCCGCCGGAGGGATCGGGCGGTTCACGATCGTCGCCGGATCCACCTGGCCGGCGGACGAAACCGTGCTCTTGCCGGCGTTCGCGCGGCTGCGGGCGGAGGGCGAGCGCTCCCCGACACGGCTCATCCTCGCGCCCCACGAGCCGACGTCGCGCCACCTCGCGGGTATCGAGGCGGCGGCACGGAATGCCGGGCTGCCGCACCCGGTCCCCCTCTCACGACTCGCGGTCAGCACGGGGGCGTGGGATGCGCCGCTCGTGGTGATCGACCAGATCGGCCTGCTCGCCGACCTCTATGCCCTGGGACAGGCGGCGTTCGTCGGCGGCGGCTATCACCGCGCCGGACTGCATTCGGTGCTTGAGCCCGCCGTGTTCGGCGTGCCGGTGGCATTCGGCCCCAGGTGGCGGATGAGCCGGGACGCCGCGATGCTGATCGCACGCGGCGGCGCCGTCGCGCTCCCCTCCCCCGGCGAGGCGGAGAGGATGCTGGCGGACCATTGGCGGCTGTGGCGCGACGATGGCGCGGCGCGCGACCGCGCTGGAGCTGCGGCGGCGGCGGTGGTACGGGAAGGGCGCGGCGCGGCGTCCCGCACCGCGGCGCTCGTTACGGAGTTGTTGGAGCCGGCTGCCCTACCACCACCCCTTCGAAGGTGACGGATCGGGGCGAGAAGAGGCCTGCGGTGAGAGCGGTGACCAGCAGGTCGCTCCAGCGGGCCCGGACCTTGATGCGCAGGTCGGCGATGCCGGCGCCGGCGCCCGCCTGACCCGCCAGCACGTCTTCGAGCTGGGGCGTGCCGGCGCTGAAGGCTCCCCAGGCGATGAACACCGGATGCCGGGTCACCCGGAAGGGCGTCCCTGTGGCCGGCGTCCGGGCGGCCGAGGCCATCGTGACGGGCACGCCCAGTTGGGCCGAGTCGAAGCTCATGGCGCAACCGCTCGCGGCGAGGCCGAACGCGGCGACGGCCACGCAGGAAAAAGACCGGTTCACGAGTCTCCCGGGTAGACAGATGGGGCGCGCCGGAGATGGCGCGCCCCACAAAGTAGCCCTTTGAACGGTGCTTGTGAACCGGTGATCACATCCCGAGCGGCACCTTGAGGGCGATGTGCGCGCCGATGCCGATGATCCCGGCGGTCTTGCCGCCGCCCAGACTCTCGGCGTCGTAGGCGAAGTGCGCTCCGAAGATTCCACCGAACCCCAGGTTCGCCCCGATCGTCCAGCCGAAGTTCGAGTTCGTGGATCCACCCGATGGCTTGTGCCACCGGTTGGCGAGCGAGAGGTACGGCTCGATCGAAATCCCCGGCGTGGGCAGGCTGACGCTCACGCCGCCGCCCGCCACCAGCGTGGTGAGTCCCGGGACACCACTCGCCGTGGTGCGGGCACCGCCGACCAGCAGGTTCACGTTCACGGGCAGCAGAGTCCCCCCGATCACGCGGAACGCCGCATCGCCGCCGACCGATTTCGCCGTGGGCGCGGTCCCCGCGGGATTCCACGAGGCAAAGCCGGCGGTGACGCTGAGACTGCCCAGCCCGACCGTGCCCCGGGCGCCGAACGCATTGCCCTTGCCCGCATCGGCGTTGGGCCTGGCGTAGTCACCGCTGATGGTGATCCCGGTGCCGCCCTTGGGGCTGTTCCACACGGGCATCCCGGCCCATTGCGCGGCCGCAGGGGTGGCCGTCGCGACGGCGAGCGCCACGACGCTCAGGACTCGATTCATTCCGTATCCTCCGCTGGGAGAAGAGAGATCTGGACCCGGCCAATACCGCAAGCCAACGCTAGACAGACAGGTAGCCGCCCGTCAACGGCGTGTCGCTTCAGTGCACCCACACGGCGCCGAGTGACACGCCCTCCACGTCCCCCAGGCCGGCGGAGACGCGCAGGTCGAAGACCCGGCTCAACCGGAAATCGGCGCCGAGCCCCAGGGCGAACAGGACGTCCGAGCCGCCGTCCACGGTGATGAACATCGTGGGCTGCACGTACGGCACGATGCTGAGACTCGTCTGTGTGTCGAGCCGGCGGCCGAGCGACAAGCCGACCGGAATGATGAGCTGCGAATTGCCCGAGACGAAATTTCCCCCGACCCCGACCACCAGCGCCCCGTCCAGCGGGAAGTCCGCGGAATGCGTGAGCACCCGCTCCCGCGCTTCTGTGCCGACGAGCAGGACGGTGCTGCCCGACCCGCCGGGATCGAACAATCCACCCTTGAATCCGATGTCGAAGCGGCCCGAGGCCATCCGATAGACGCCCTCGAAGGCGGTGCCACCTCCGTTGGGGAAGCTCAGCAGCAGCCCGATCTCGGAGCGGTCGAACGCGCGATATGGCGCATTGAAGGTCGGCGTGCCGGTCGCCTGCGCGGCGAGACTTCCCGCCGCACTCACGAGCAGAACGAGCACGCTCGGCAGCCATCGTGTACGTGTCATTGCGCGATCCCCCCGAAGGGAAGGTTCGCAATCGGTTACCCGATGCGCACCGTTCCGTTCCGGGAGGCGTCGGGCCGGCCCCGGCTGGTTGTGACCTCACTCACAGCCGGGACGTGGCGCGGCGCTCAGTGCCAGAGCGACAGACCGATGCGCGCTCCGATGTCCAGCGTGTTCGGCAATCCCTTGCTCGTGTTCTTGAGCAGGTAGCGAGCGAACGCCTCGAGCCGGACGGCACCGGACTCCCATGGGACTCGCGTGCCGATGCCGCCGTTGAAGTTGAACTGCGAGGTGCTGGTGCTGATGCTGCCGAGCGCGGTACTGACCTTCGCATGGGTGAGATCCACGCCGGCGCCGGCCGTGAGATAGGGCCCTTTGTGGTTGCCGTCGGCGCTCAATCCGAACAACAGGTTGATGTCCGGCGTGAACACGTACGCGTTGTCGCCGCCGCCACTGGCGTAGTTGAAAGTGAAGCGGGGCTCGATTTCCATCTTGCCGCCCGACACGAAGCCGATGCGGACATCCACCGGCGTGCCGATCGAGAAAATGCCGTCGCCGCCTTTGGGCTTCGAATACTGCACGCCCAGATCCACGCCGAGCTCGTGTTTGGGGTTCTCCATGCTGTGCTGCGCCGTCGCGATCGCCGGTGCCAGTGCCAGCGCCGCGACCAGCGTGCCACTCAGCCTTCGCATACGCGTACCCTACAGGGGAGCAGGACATGTTCCATGCTGCAACCGTGCGGTTGGACCGCCACATCGGGAACGCCAGCACCGCGATCGGGTTCCTACACCGACTGGGCGGAAGATGCCTCGCATCGGCCTTACAAAGAACCCCCGGCGGAGCGGAGTCCGCCGGGGGCCCTGCAATCGACGCAGCTGCGAGCCTACTTGCCGCCGAACCGGATGCCGGCGCGAATCGGCAGGAACGTCGTCGAGTTACCGCTCGTGCTGACGCTGACGAACTTCCCTTCCACGAAGAGGCGCGTGTCGCCGGTGCCCACCTTGAAGGCGAGCCCCGCGCCGCCCCCGAATCCCACTTTCGACTCGGACGCGGAAACACCACCGGCGCTGATCTTCACGTTGTAGTACCCGACGCCGCCAAGGATGTAGGGCCTGACTTGGGCT
>DATGDE010000237.1:0-5434 GCA_035311125.1 Gemmatimonadales bacterium | reverse complement strand
GTCTCGAGAGACGGGACCAAACTGGTGTATGCCGGCGGCGACTCCTCGGGGTCACGTTTGTGGATCAAGACGCGCGAGGCGCTCGCGGCCACCCCCATCCCCGGTACCGAGGGGGCGTACGACCCGTTCTTCTCGCCGGATGGTCGGCAGGTGGGATTTTTCACCGACCGGGACGGTCGCACCATGAAGGTGACGGCGTTGGCCGGCGGTCCGCCCCGGACCCTCGCCGGCGCGCCACTCGGGTTGAGTGGCGCCACCTGGGCGACGGATGGCTACATCTACTTCGACGGCGACGTCGCGGGCCTGCAACGCATCAAGCCGGACGGCGGCACGCGCCAGACGGTCGTCCCGCTCGACACGGCGCAACACGAGGTCGGGATCGCGTGGCCGCAGGTGCTACCCGACAACCGTGTCGTGCTCGTTCGTCTGCGCCACGGGGACGATACGCCGAGCGAGTACAGCATCCTGGCCGTCCGTATCGGCGCGAGCGAGCGCCGTGTCGTGGCGCGAGCCGTCACCGCTCGCTACGCGGCCGGCCGCCTTCTCTTCGTCACGGCCGACGGAGCGTTGCAGACCGCCGGTTTCGACGAGGGGCGCCTCACGCTCACCGAAGCGCCGATCGCCCTGGCGGAGGGCGTCCGCATCGCGGGCACCTATGCCGGGGTGGACATGGTAGTGAGCGCGGCCGGGACGCTCTATTACGTGGCGGGACCGTCCGGCGTCGCCTCCGAGCTCGAATGGGTCGAGCGCAGCGGTGCCACGCGCCCGGTCGATACGACCTGGCGCGAAAGCGGCGAAGTCCGGGGCTTTGCCCTTTCCCCCGAAGGCGACCGCGTGGCCCTGGAGCTCTCGCGTGGCGGCGCGGGCGGCACCGACATCTGGATCAAGCGGCTTCCCTCCGGACCGCTCACCCGTCTGACCCTGAATCCAGCCGCGGACGTGCGCCCGAGCTGGTCCGCCGACGGACGTGCCGTGCTGTTTCTCTCGGAGCGAGTGAGTCCGGAAGCCGTGTTCCTGCGGCGTGCCGACGGGACGGGTATCGATTCGCTCCTCGCCCGCTCCGATCGGGACCTCACGGAGGCCTACGAATCACACGACGGGCGCTGGCTCATCGCGCGTACCTCCAACGCACAGGCCGGAGCGGGCGACATCCTGGCGATGCAGATCGGGCGCGACACGGCGCTGCGGCCGATCGTCGCGACCCCCGCCGCCGAATCGAACCCGGCCCTCTCTCCCGACGGTCGCTGGCTCGCCTATGTCTCGACGGCCTCGGGTCGACGGGAGGTGTACGTGCGTCCCTTTCCTGATGCGGACCGCGGCGTATGGCAGGTATCGACCGACGGGGGCGTGGAGCCGAAGTGGTCGCACTCGGGCACCGAGCTCTTCTTTCGGGCCATCAGCACACTCGACATGATGGCGGTGGACGTACACACGAGCCCGGTGTTTCGCGCCGGGACGCCGCGCGCGCTGTTCCACACCGAAGCGGCCTCCGGTTTCGATTACCCGCGCTACGATGTGAGCCCGAACGACCGCCGCTTCCTGGTGGTGGGCCGCAGCGACGCCCGTGCTCAGCCGCAACTCGTGCGGGTCGAGAACATCCTCCAGGATCTGAAACGGCAGGAAAGCACACCGTGACGCCCGGTTTCGGGCCGGTGGTTCAGCCTCCCAGCATTGTCCTCAGGAATTCGTCGTCCCGGTAGTCGGGTCCCGTGTTGTGGCCGAAGCGCACCACCACGAGGCCGGCCGAAGGCAGGATGTAGAGCCGCTGTCCCCCGGTGCCGGCGGCCAGCCAGAGATCGTGGGGCAGGTCGGGCGCGAAGATGAGACGGTCCTTGCGCCCCACGCGCTCCACGCCCGGCGGAGGCGGTCTTGTGGGATCCGGTGTGTTGAGCCACACACCCAAACCATACCCCGGATTGGCCGCGCTCCCGCGACCGCACTCGGCCAGGGCCTCGCGAGGAACGAGCTGCCGTCCGCGCCAGCGTCCCCGCTCGAGCAGCAGCAGCCCGAACTGTCCCCAGGCGCGGGCCGTCAGCGCCGCACCACTCGCCAGGGACGGATGCCCCGCCCCGTCGCGCGCCCAGTACGGGATGTCGATGCCGAGCGGCGTGAAGATGCGGCGCGTGAGGTACGCGACGAGGTCCTCGCCGTTGAGCTTGCGGGACAGCACCTCGCCGAACACGGCGAAGCTCACTCCACCGTAGGCGAACCGTTGCCCGGGACTCGCGACCATGGCAGGGAGCGCGGACCCTGCCGGATCCGGCTCGAGCCCGCTCGTGAGGTTCAGGAGCTGGCGGATCGTGACGCGCCGCATGAGCGAGTCGCGCTGAAATTCTGCCAGGGTACGCGCCACCGGCTCGTCGAGCTGGAGCAGGCTGTCCGCCCGGCCCAACTGGGCGAGCACACAGGAAAAGGTCTTCGTGCCGCTCGCCAGCGGATGCGGTACCCGACCATCGTAGCCGTTCTGGTATTCCTCGAGGACGAGGCTGTCGCGGCGGAACACGAGGACGGCGTCGCCCTCGTGTTCGGCGGAATACCGGGCCGCCGCGCGCAGGTGCGTCATCGTTTGCGCCAGGCTGGGCCGCGCGGGCAGGAGCGCCAGCGCCACCAGCATTGGCAGCGGAGCCCTGGTCAGGACCGTCGCCGAACGGTGCATCGCCCGCAAGATAGCGCTACGAGGAATGCGGCTGGCGGGAGGCGGTGAGGCTGCCCCGATGGTGGGGGTGAGGAGCCCAAGTGTGAAGACCCTCTCCTTACTTCTGCCGCTCGCCAGAGCGCGGCGGGTAGACCATCTTTCCCGTGCGTGTCCGACCTCTCCACCCGTCTCACAACCGCCCTTGCCGACCGCTATCGCATCGAGCGTGAGCTCGGCGCGGGCGGCATGGCCACGGTCTATCTCGCGCAGGACCTGAAGCACGACCGCAAAGTCGCGGTGAAAGTGCTGCGCCCCGAGCTGGCCGCCGTGATCGGCGCCGAACGGTTCCTCTCCGAGATCAAGACCACCGCGAACCTCCAGCACCCTCATATCCTCCCGCTGTTCGACTCCGGCGCGGCCGACAACTTTCTCTTCTATGTCATGCCGTATGTCGAAGGCGAGTCGCTGCGCGACCGGTTGACCCGCGAGAAGCAGCTGCCCATCGCCGACGCGGTGCGCATCGCCACCGAGGTCGCCGGCGCCCTCGACTACGCGCACCGCCACGGGGTGATCCACCGGGACATCAAGCCGGAGAACATCCTGCTGCACGACGGGCGGGCGCTGGTGGCGGACTTCGGCATCGCGCTCGCCGCGAGCAAGGCCGGCGGGACCCGGATGACCGAGACCGGGATGAGTCTCGGCACGCCGACGTACATGAGCCCCGAGCAGGCGATGGGGGAGCGGGAGATCACCGCGCGCTCGGACGTCTACGCACTCGGCTGCGTGACTTACGAGATGCTGCTCGGCGAGCCCCCGTTTACCGGGCCCACGGCGCAGTCGATCATCGCGAAGGTGTTGACCGAAAAGCCCGGCCGCCTCATTCCGCGCCGCGACCGCATCCCGCCCGAGGTCGAGGACGCCGTCCTCATCGCGCTGGAGAAACTGCCCGCCGACCGGTGGGGGAGCGCGAAGGAGTTTGCCGACGCCTTGGCGGGGACGGTGGTACGCCGGCGCGCCGCTCCCACTGCAGTGGCCGCCGCCGCGCCAGGCCTCCGTCGCTTCATGCTTCCCGCCGCCGTGGGGATCGCGATCGTCGCCACCGCGTCCGCCGTGTACTTCGCCCGGCAGGCCGGTTACCGACCGGCGACGGGGGTGGGGGCGGGGGTGGCACGCTACCAGATCAGCCTCCCCAATCTCCGCGCCGGGCAGCTGCGCTATACCGGCCAGGCCTTCGTGCTGTCCCCCGACGGCAGGCGTCTCGCCTACGTCGGCTCGAGCGCCACGGGCGGCCCCCAGCTGTGGGTACGAGACCGGGACAACCTCGCCCCGCGCCCGCTCGCGGGGACCGACGGCGCCGACGGGCTGTTCTTCTCCCCCGATGGTCAATGGATCGGGTACTCCTCGCAGGGGCGCCTGTTCAAGGTTCCCGCGAGTGGAGGCGCCCCGATCGCACTGGCCGATTCTGCGGCGATCACCGTGCCCGGGGGCGCCTGGCTGCCCAATGGCCAGATTCTCTTCGTGGGAGCGGGCTTCGGCTTGATGCGCGTGGCGGCCAGCGGCGGACCCTCCGAACTGCTCCTCTCGGGCACTGTGAACGGCAACTTCTTCCCGACCCCGTTGCCCCGCCCTGACGCCCTGCTGCTGACCGAGTGCACCAACAATTGCGCTCAGATGACACTCGTCGCCGTGAATCTCAAGACTCGCGCGCGGGATACGTTGTTCGCGAACACAGCGCGCGCCTGGTATCTGCCGACGGGCCACCTGGTGGTCGCTCGTCAGGACGGCTCGCTGTACGGAGCCCGGTTCGACCTCACCACGCTGAAGACCGATGGCGGTGCCGTCCCGTTGCTGAGCGGTGTGCAGCTGGAGCAGGGCGTCGTCCCCGAGCTTTCGATCGCCGACGACGGCACGATGCTGTATCTGCCCGCCGACCCGCGGGGCGGGGACGTGCGGGTGGTGCGCGTGGACCGTCAGGGACGGCCGGTGCTCCTCGATCCCGCCTGGCGGGCCAACATCAACACCCTCGCTCTCTCGGCCGACGGCCGTCGACTCGCAGTCAGCATCGCGGCCGAGGGCCGCACGGACCTGTGGGTCAAGCAGCTCGATGCGGGACCCCTCACCCGGCTCACCTTCAGCGGCACCCTGAACTATCGGGCCGCCTGGGAGCCGGGCGGCCGGTCCCTCACGTATACCTCGGACCAGGACGGGCAGTCGCATCTGTATCGCATCCGTGCCGACGGCAGCGGCAAGCCGGAGCGCATCATGCCGGAGGACACGGCGCAGATCGACGAGTCGCTGTGGTCGCCCGACGGCCGCTGGCTGGTCTACCGGGCTGGCGTCGTCGATGGAACGCGGAACATCTTTGCCCGCCGCGTCGGCACCGACACCGTGCGGCTGACGATCGCGGCGCGCGTGTTCGACGAGTACATGCCTGCCCTCTCGCCCGACGGCCGGTGGATCGCCTACGTCTCGGTCGAATCGGGTCATGAGGAGGTCTACGTCCGGCCCTTCCCCGACGTCGAGCGGGCCCGCTGGCAGGTCTCGACGTCCGGGGGCGCGCAGCCGCTGTGGGCGCACAGCGGGCGCGAGCTGTTTTATGTGACCGCGACGGACAGCCTGGTCGCCGTGGATGTCAGGGGCACGCCGGATTTCGCCACCGGTGCGCGCCGCGGTATCTTCTCGACGCGGAGCTTTCTCCTCCAGCCGTTCCACCAGGGGTTGGCGGTCACGCCCGACGACCGGGCGTTTATCATGCTGCAGCGGGCCGTGACGACCGGATCGCAGGCCGCGGATCTCACC
>DATGDE010000236.1:0-12792 GCA_035311125.1 Gemmatimonadales bacterium | reverse complement strand
CGCGCTGCGAGCGGGGCCGTCACCGACGGCCAGGTCGAGGCCATGGCCCGGCTGTTCTGGTTCACGGTGGAATTCGGCCTTATCCGGGAGGGGAACGAGACCAGGGTCTACGGCAGCGGGCTCATCTCCTCGCACGGCGACGCGGCCAATGCGCTGGGGCCGGACTGCGACCGGCGCCCGTTCACGCTGGATGCGGTGCTCGCGCAGCCGTTCGAAATCGACCACTTCCAGGAGGTGCTCTTCACCATCGATTCGTTCGAGCAGCTGTTCGCGGCGGTCGCCGAAGCGGAGCAGCGTCTCGGACTGCATTGACACCCCGGCGCGATCGGGCAGATTCGAGCGAAACTCGAGTGGAGCCGGTCATGCGTGCGTTCGCCGTCGCCGCCTGCGGGATGCTCATCGGGGTCCCCGCCCTTGCCGCCCAGCAGGAGTGGGTCGGACCCCAGCTTCCCTGCGACATCAAGCCGGGGTTCTTTCGCATCAACAGCGTCATCGTGGACCTCCAGAAGGCCGCGCAGACTCCCGCGTTGCGGGAGCGCATGCTGTCCCAGGCGCAGGAGGTGCTAGTCCGGACCATCCGTGACGACAAGCAGGACAAGAACCCGGCCGCCTGGTACTATCTGGGGCGCTACTACGTCGAAATAAAGGATGCTGCGGGGGCGGACAGCGCGTTCCACCGGGCGGAAGTGCTGGCGCCGCAGTGCAAGACGGATATCGCAGGGTACCGCGGGCAACTGGCCGAAGCGGCCACCAACGCGGGACTCGCCCTGTGGCAGGGCGGCAACGCGGACTCCGGAGCCGTTCTGCTCCGGCTGGCCTATGCGGTGGATCCCACGAAGCCGCGGCCGCTGTTCCAGCTCGGGAATCTGTACGCTGAGCGCAATCAGCTCGATTCGGCGGCGGCGATCCTGGGCCGGGCCGCGCAGGCTGCAGGAACCGATCCGGCCTATGCCGACGCCAGGCGGGAAGCGCTGCTCACGGTGGCGCGGCTGGCACAACGGAACCTGCAGGCCAATCCGGCCGTCCAAAAGTGGCAGCACTCCCGCTACAGCCGCGATTCGCTCACACCCTACCTGGCCGCGGATTCCGGCGTCCTGGCCCGGATGCAGCAATCTGCGTCGTCGCGCCGTGCCCGTGGCGCACGGCTCTCGCCGGCGGACCAGCAGGCCTTCAGCCGAGACTCGACCACGCGCGCCGATGCCGTCGCTCGGGGACGCGCCCTGCGCGAGAGCCTGCAACAGCAGGCGGGGGTCGACAGCGCGGCCGCCCAGGCCGCCTTCGACCCGGCCGTGGCCGCCTATCGCGGGCTCGTCGCCGCTTATCCCGCCAACGTGGAGGCTGCGACGTCGCTGGCGGGGATCTACGCGCAGGCCGGCCGTCGAGGGGACGCCGTGGCGGTGTTCGACGGCCTCTTCGCTCACACCGCCGAGCTCAGCGTGTCCGATCTCTACGACCTGGGTCAGCGGCTGCTGCAGGCGAAGCTGTTGGGGCCGGGGACCAAGGCCTACAGTCTGGCGCTGCAGCAGAACCCGTATCACCGCAATGCGCTCGCCGAGCTGGCGAGCGCCTACATCGACGCCAGGGACACCGCGAACGCCCTGGTCACGGCACAGCGCCTCGTCGCCCTGGACCCCCGGAACAAGGCCGCGTTGCACATACTGGCCCAGGCGTGGGAGCTGCGCGGCCGGGCCGACTCCGCCCAGACGTATGGCACTCTGGCCGACACGCTGTCCCTCGATATCTCGATCGCCAGCCTGGTGGGGGACAGCGCCGGCGCCACCCTGACGGGCGTCGCGTCCAATCTCGGGAGCGCCGCCTCGAAGGCGTACCGGATCACCGTGGAGCTGCTCGACGCGCGCGGGACGGTGGTGGCGTCCCAGGCCGTGGACGTGGCGGCGCTGCAGCCCGGCGGCAGCCAGCAGTTCCAGGTGAAGGGAACGGGTCGGGGCATCGTCGGCTGGCGTTACCGGGCCGGCTAGGCGATATTATCGGTTGCCAAGTTCCGGCCGGCGTTGGGTTTGCGACGCTCGGCTTGAGAAATCGCTTTAACCATCGGGCAACCGTCTTGCTGCGCGTAGCCGCGGTCGCGCCGGACTCCATCGGCGCCGAATTGGGTCTCCTGCCGGGGACCGAGCTGATCAGCGTAAACGATCGGCGCCTGGAGGACTTTCTGGACTGGGAGTTCCTCACGGCCGACGAGACGTTCGTGCTGCGCGCCCGGCTGCCGTCCGGCCAGGAGCTGGAGTGCGATATCGAGCGGCCCGAAGGCATGCCGCTCGGCGTGTCCCTCGAGCCCCCGCGCATCCGCCGCTGTGCCAATCACTGCGATTTCTGCTTCGTGGACGGGAACCCCGGCGGCCTGCGGAGCAGCCTCTACATCCGTGATGACGACTACCGACTGTCGTTCCGCTACGGCAACTTCGCGACGCTCACCAACCTGAAGCCCGCGGACGAGGCGCGGATCGTCGAGTACCGGCTCTCGCCGCTCTACGTTTCGGTCCACGCGACCGATCCCGTGGTGCGCCGCTGGCTGCTGCGGAACCCCGAGGCCCCGGACATCGTGGCGCAGCTGTCCCGCTATGCCGGGGACGGCATCCGGTTTCATACCCAGGTCGTGCTGGTGCCCGGAGTGAACGATGGCGCGGCGCTCGAGCGCACGCTGAAGGATCTCTACGGGCTGGGGGACGCGGTGCTGTCGGTCTCCATCGTGCCCGTCGCGCTGACCGAGTACAGCAAGCACAGCCTGGTCCGCCCCCTTGGTGCGGACGAATGCCGGGAGGCGCTCGCCGTCGTCGATCGCTGGGCGGCCCGGGCCGTGGCGGAGCGGGGACACCCCTGGTGCTTCGGCGCGGACGATCTCTATCTCCAGGCGGGTGTGCCTCTCCCGCCGCCCGAGTGGTACGGGGAGTTCGAGCAGCGCGAGAACGGGGTGGGGGCCGTGCGCTATCTGCAGACCCGGATCGCCGCGGCGTCGGGCAGCTACGACGACTGGACGGGAAGGCGGATCGGTATCGCGACGGGCACCGCCATGGCGCCGCTGATGCCTCAGGTGGTCGAATCGCTGGAGCGGGAGACCGGCGCCCGATTCGAGATCCTGGCGCTCGAGAACCACCTCTTCGGGCCATCGGTCACCACGGCCGGGTTGCTGCCCGGATCCGCCTTCCTGACGGCCCTGCAGGGCCGGCGCGACCTCGCCCTCGCCCTGCTGCCGGCGGAAGCCCTGAACGACGACCTGCGATTCATGGACGACATGGATGCGCATGTTCTCGCCGCGGCGGTCCCGATGGAGATCCGCCTGTCGTACGACTTCGCAGACGTGCTGGCGAGTGCCGCGATCGGAAACTCGCCGTCCGCCATGGGGCAGGGAGGGGGACGGTGAGGGGAGCCCCGACCGTCGCCATCATCGGACGCCCCAACGTGGGCAAGTCGACGTTGTTCAACCGGCTGATCGGCCGGCGCGAAGCGATCGTCGATGCACGGCCGGGCGTGACCCGCGACCGCAACTTCGCCGCCGCCGACTGGAACGGGCGCCGCTTCTGGTTGGTGGATACCGGCGGGCTCGTTCCCGGGGCATCCGATGCGTTGAACCGGGCGATTCGGGCGCAGGTCGAAGCCGCCGTGTCGGACAGCGACGTCCTGCTCTTCGTCGTCGATGTGACGGAGGGTGTCCATCCCGCCGATCTGGAGATCGCTCAGTACCTGCGCGGCGTGCACCGTCCCGTGCTGCTGGTCGCCAACAAGGCCGACCGGCTGCCGGAGGACCAGCGGCATCTGGCGTTCTACGAGCTTGGTCTGGGGGATCCGTTCCCCGTTTCGGCCGCCATCGGCAAGAGCACGGGGGATCTGCTCGACCGCATCGTGGAGATGCTCCCGGTGCGCGATGCGGGAGACGACGAGTCCACCGTCCAGGTGGCGATCGTGGGGAAGCCCAACGTCGGCAAGTCGAGCCTCCTGAACCGCCTGCTGGGTCGCGAGCGCATGGTCGTGGCGGACGAGCCCGGCACCACGCGTGACTCCGTGGATACCCCGGTCGAGCACGAAGGCCGGCGCCTCCTGTTCATCGATACGGCGGGCCTGCGCAAGCGCAGCAAGGTCCAGGACGACGTCGAGTTCTACGCCACGCTGCGCACCGCGCGGGCCATCGAGCGGGCGGACGTGTGCGTGCTCGTGGTGGATGCTTTGGACGGAATGCACGCGCAGGATCTCAAGATCATCGGGGATGCATGGGAGCGCGGGGCCGGGGTGATCGTGGCGGTGAACAAGTGGGACCTCATCGAGGAGAAGGACACCAACACCGCCGTGCGTGGTGAGCGGGAGCTCGTCGCGAAGGCGCCCTTTCTGCGGTTCATTCCGTTCCTGTACGTCTCGGCGAAGTCCGGCCAGAGAGTGTCGAAGCTGTTCGACCTGATTCTCACGGTGGCCGAGGAGCGCACCAAGCGCGTGCCCACCGCGGAGGTCAACCGCGTGCTCGAGTCGTTGGTGAGTCGCCAGCAGCCGCCGCAACCGGTGGGGGAGTCGGTGCGTCTCTTCTATGCGTCCCAGATCGGCACCGCACCGCCGCGCTTCGCCATCGTCGCCAATCGTCCCGATGCCATCCCCGAGTCCTACGCCCGATATCTCGTCAACGGCTTCCGGGAGGCATGGGCGTTCACCGGGGCTCCCGTCAACGTCAAGTTCCGCCGCAAGCGTCAGGAGCGGCGGTGACGATCGCTCTGTGGATCGCGGCGGCCTATCTGCTCGGCGCGACGCCGACGGCCTACCTGGCTGGTCGGCTCGCGCGCGGGATCGATCTGCGCGAGCACGGGAGCCGCAATCTGGGTGCCACCAACGTGTACCGCGTGCTGGGGTGGCGCTGGGCGATTCCGGTGGCGCTGGTGGATGTTGCGAAGGGCGCGGTCCCCGTGGCGCTGTTCGCCCGCTGGGCGGGGACGGGGCCCGGGGGCGCCGTCGTCCTGGGGGTCGCGGCGGTGCTCGGCCATGTGTTCTCGCCCTACATGGGATTCCGGGGAGGGAAGGGAGTGGCCACCGCGCTGGGCATGTTCGTGGCCCTCGCGCCCCTGGCCGTGGCCATCGCACTCCCGGTGTGGGGCGGCATTCTGTGGTTCACCGGATACGTTTCGCTCAGTTCGGTCATCGCCGCCGCCAGTTTTCCCGTCTGGGTGCGGCTCACGCAGCCGGCGGCCAGCCCCGCCTTCTGGGCGAGCGTCGCGCTCGCAGCCCTGATCGTGTTCTCGCATCGCGCCAACCTGCGCCGCCTTCTCGCGGGCACCGAGAACCGCTTCCGCACCCGGAAAGGTCTCACGTGAGCGCGTCTCCCCGCGGGGTGGGACGAGTGGCCGTGATCGGGGCCGGGGCGTGGGGTACCACCCTCGCCGATCTCCTCGCCCGCAAGGGACTGGCGGTCACGATCTGGGCGCGCGAGCCGGAGCTCGTGCAGGGGATCAACCGTGATCACGTGAACGCGCTCTTCCTTCCGGACGCACCGCTCGCAGCTGCGTTGCGGGCGACGGGGGATCTCGCCGAAGCCGTACGGCAGGCGGAGGTCGTGGTCTGCGCCGCGCCGTCGCACGCGGTACGCGCCGTGATGACCGTTGCCGCCGCCGCGAGCGGAGGAGCCGTGCCGCTCGTCGTCAGCGTGTCCAAGGGGCTCGAGCCGGAGAGCGAGGAGCGGCTCTCGTGCGTGCTCGCCGAGGTGTTCGGCCAGGGGACGCCCGTGGCGGTGCTGTCCGGTCCGTCGTTTGCCCGGGAGGTGTACGAGCGCCAGCCGACCGCGGTGGTGGCGGCCGCACGCGACCAGGATGTCGCCCGACGGGTGCAGGAGCTGTTCTCGAACGGCAGTTTTCGGGTGTACTCGCACACCGACGTCATCGGCGTGGAACTGGGCGGCGCGCTGAAGAACGTGATCGCTCTGGCGGTCGGGATCGCCGAAGGGCTCGGATTGGGATACAACCCGCGCGCTGCGCTCATCACCCGGGGTCTCGCCGAACTGACGCGCCTGGGGGTCGCGATGGGTGCCGATCCGCTCACCTTTGCCGGTCTGGCGGGGCTCGGTGATCTGGTGCTGACCGCCACCGGGGCGTTGTCGCGCAATCGCACGCTGGGCGCGGAGCTGGGGCAGGGGCGGGGGCTGGAGGAGATCCTGGCGAGTCGCAGGACGGTGGCCGAAGGCGTGACGACGGCCCGTACCGCGGTCGCGCTGGGAGAGCGCCACGGCGTGGAGCTGCCGATCGCCCGGGAGGTGAGCAACATCCTGTTCGCGGGCAAGACGCCGCGGCTGGCGATCACGGATCTGATGGAGCGCGCTCTGAAGCCGGAGCAGTGGCGGTGAGCGCGCCGCATCCGGTGCAGGAGTTCTTCTCGATCGGCGAGGTCTGCCAGCTCACCGATCTGAAGCCGCACGTGCTGCGCTACTGGGAGAGCCAGTTTCGTTTCCTGAACCCGGCCAAGAACCGCTCGGGGAATCGCGTGTACCAGCGGCGCGAGATCGAGCTCATCATGCTGGTGAAGCACCTGTTGTACACCGAGAAGTACACGATCGAGGGCGCCCGAGCCAAGATCGAGCAGTACCGCCGCTCCGGAGAGCTGAAGCCGGAGGCCCGGCGGGCGCTCGCGTTGGAGACCGTGAAGGACCTGCGTGCCGAGTTGAAGGCCGTGCTCGCGCTGCTCGACGGCGCGACGCCGCCCCATGGCGGACGAGCCTGAGACCGAACGCGTCGCGGTCATCGTGCCGGCCTATCAGGCGGCCGAGAGCGTGGCGGGTGTGGTGGCGGGAGCACGGGCGGCGCTGCCTGCTGCCGCGGTCTACGTCGTGGACGACGGCTCGAGTGATGCGACCGGCGCGGCGGCCTCGGCCGCGGGCGCGGTGGTGCTGCGGCATCCGCGCAACCTGGGCAAGGGCGCGGCGCTGGCCGGGGGCATCGCCCGCGCGCTCGCGGACGGCGCGACGGTCCTGACCACGCTCGACGCCGACGGGCAGCACCCGCCCGATGCGCTGCCGCGCCTGCTCGCTCCGGTCCGTCGTGGGGACGCGGACCTCGTGTTGGGGGCCCGGGCGCGTACCAGCCGCATGCCGCTGGCCCGACGCTGCACCAACTGGCTGTCGGCGACCGTCGCCACCCGCATCGGGAAGATCGCGGTGCCCGATGCCCAGACGGGGCTGCGGGCGTTCACGCGACGTCTGGCGGTGGAGCTGCAGCCGGTGATCGGGCCCTACCGGCGCTACGACTACGAAGCGGCGTTTCTCCTGGCGGCGCTGCGCGGCGGCTATGGAGTCCGCTCGGTCGAGGTCCCGACCATCTACACAGCGGCCGGCAGCCATTTTCGCGGCTGGGGCGACGGCTGGCGGGTGACTCGGGTGTTCGTGCGGTATCTCCTCGGAGCGTCATGAACATTCTCGTCTCGAACGATGACGGCGTGCTGGCGCGTGGGCTGTCGGTGCTCGCCGACGCGGCCAACTCGATCGGCCGCGTGACGGTCGTGGCGCCGGATCGCGAGCAGAGCGCCACCTCGCACTCGCTGACGCTGCACCGGCCCATTCGGGCGACGCGGCGCAGCGACGGCGCCTACCAGGTCGACGGCACGCCGACCGATTGCGTGCTGCTCGCGCTCGACGCCCTGATGCCCGAGAAGCCGGACTTCGTGCTTTCCGGGGTGAATCACGGTCCCAACATGGGCGAGGACGTGCTCTACTCCGGTACGGTCGCCGCCGCCATGGAAGGGCTGGCCGCCGGGATTCCCAGCGTGGCGATCTCCTATGGCAGCTTCGACATCGAGCACCTGGAGAGCCATGCTCCCTGGCTGAAGCGGCTGGTCGCCAGGATTGTCTCCGTCCCCGAATTTCCGAAGGACATGCTGCTCAACGTGAACCTCCCGGCCGTGCCGGGCGATCAGGTCAAGGGCGTCAAAGTCACGAGTCTGGGCAACCGCGTGTTCCACGAGGAAGTGGCGCGGATGAAGGATCCCTGGGGCCGGGACATCTACTGGATCGGCGGTGGACACGTGACCTGGTCGGGGGGAGCCGATTCCGATTTCCGGGCGGTGCGCGAGGGCTATATCTCCGTGACGCCGCTCCACGTGGATCTCACCAACTACAACCTTCTCGAGGCCGTGCGCGGATGGAGCCTGGGCGTCTAGGAGGCGCCGCGAGCCCCGATGCGTTCGGGGGCTACCGCGGGCGCCTCGTGGAACAGCTGCGCGAACAGGGAATCCAGGACCTGGCGGTGCTGCGCGCTTTCGCGGAGACGCCGCGCCACCTCTTCGTTCCGGATGCCGTGCGGCACCGCGCGTACGAGAACGCGGCCCTTCCCATCGGGGCGGGACAGACGATCTCGCAACCGTTCACGCAGGCCCGGACGCTCGAAGCGCTGCGGCTCCGCGGGACCGAGCGGGTGCTGGAGATCGGCACCGGCTCGGGTTACCAGACGGCGCTGCTGTCGCGCCTGGTCGCGCAGGTGTTCACCGTGGAGCGGGTGCGCGCGCTTGCCCTGGCGGCTCAACAGGCGCTTCGGGCGGCGGGGGCGGGCAACGTATCGGTGTTGCTGGGCGACGGCACGCTGGGCTGGAGCGCGTACGCTCCCTACCACGCGATCCTCGTGGCGGCGGGCGGTCCGGAGATCCCCATGCCTCTCGTGGAGCAGTTGGCGCCAGGTGGCCGGTTGCTCCTCCCGCTGGGCGCACGGGGGAGCCAGACCCTCACGCTGGTCGAGCGCACCGAGTCAGGGCTGCGACATACCCCGCTTGGCGCGGCGCTGTTCGTTCCACTCGTCGGGGAGCACGGTTTCGATGCTTGATCGGCTGGTGGACTGGCTGCTGCAGACGCTGCTGCACGTCGGCTACCCGGGGATCGTCGCGCTCATGGCGATGGAAAGCTCCATCCTGCCCGTCCCGGCGGAGTTGGTGATGCCACCCGCGGGCTACTGGGTGGCGAAGGGCGAGATGAATGCGTGGATCGTGCTCGTCTGTGGCACCGCCGGCAGCGTGCTGGGTGCGCTCGCCAACTACTGGATGGCGCATGTGCTGGGACGGGCGTTCGTGCGGCGCTTCGGGCGCTACGTGCTGCTCTCGGAGCGCTCGCTCGAGCGTGCCGAGCGGTACTTCGCCGACCATGGAGAGATCAGCACACTGGTGGGGCGCCTGCTGCCTGTGTTGCGGCACCTCATCTCGATTCCGGCGGGCATCGCCCGGATGTCGCTGTCCCGATTCGTGACGTTCACCGCGCTGGGGGCGTTCGCTTGGTGCACGGTCCTTACGGGAATCGGCTACTTTCTCGGCCGCCATGAGGACGTGCTGCGCAACGAGGAGGTGCGGCGCTACGTCGGACGGGTGCTGCTGGTACTGATCCCGCTGCTCGTTGTGGGCATCGCGGTCTACGTGATCCGCCATCGGCGACGCCGGGCAGCGACGATGGCGGGGGAGGGTACGGAGTGAATGCCCGATCGTGCCGGTTTCTGGTGCGCGGACGGGTACAGGGTGTGGGATTCCGCTGGTTCGTGATGCGGGTGGCCGCCCGGCTACAGGTCTCCGGCTATGTGAGAAACCTGCCCGACGGGCAGGTGGAAGTGCGCGCGAGCGGAACCCGAGAGGCACTCGAGACGCTCGAGCGGGAATTGGCGAGCGGGCCATCGGCAGCGCGAGTGGAGTCTGTGGAAAAACAAGAGCTTCCACACGAAGCTCATAGGTTTAAGTCCTTTGAAATCTTGTAGTTCACATTGAGAGCAAGTAGGGACATAATGCTCGACGTTGCGCTGTTGCGAGAAGCTATTCGGGACGTGCCGGATTTTCCCAAGCCCGGCATCATCTTCAAGGACATCACGCCGGTACTCCTCGACCCGCGACTGTTCGGGCTGGTTGCGCGTTCCATGGCCCAGCCGTATGAGGCTGCCGGGGTGACGCGCGTGGTGGCGATCGAGTCGCGGGGGTTCATGTTCGGCGCTCCCGTGGCCCTCGACCTGGGGGCCGGCCTTGTGCCCGTGCGCAAGCCGGGGAAGCTGCCGTCCGTCCGACAACGTGTCGAATACGCGCTGGAGTACGGCACCGATGCCCTGGAGATGCACGCGGACGCCATCGGCGCGAGCGACCGGGTGCTGATTGTGGATGACGTGCTCGCAACCGGTGGGACCGCCGAGGCGGCTGGCCGGCTGGTGCGCGCTCGGGGGGCGACCATCGCCGGCTACAGCTTCCTCATCGAGTTGGAGTTCCTGAATGGGCGCGAACGCCTTGCCGCGGCGCGCGTCGAGTCGCTGGTCCGGTATTGAGGCAGGGCTTGAAAACGCACGCATAACTCCAGTAAATTGCTATGCTTACGCCCCTGTAGCTCAGGTGGATAGAGCAGCGGTTTCCTAAACCGTTGGCCGGGCGTTCGAGTCGCCCCAGGGGCATGGGGCTCCGGGGGACGCACTTTGAAAGCGGGGACTGTGGCGACATCGGTTCGGGCGGCACAGGGAACGAATCCTCCCACGAGCGAGTCGAAGCTGCTCGCGTGGGTGGTGCGGCATCGCAAGCCGGTTTCCTGGGGCGCCGTCATCGTGATTGTGGCGGCGGGTCTGTTCAGCTGGAATTACTTCTCCACGCGGCAGAGCGAGCGGGTCGCGAGCCAGCAATTGAGCTCGGCGCGATTCGCGCTCGAGAACAAGAACTACGCGCTCGCGGCCAGCGAATTGTCCCGCATTGCCGAGAACTATTCCGGGTCCCGCTCGGCCGAAGAAGCATCGATTCTTCTGGCGCAGACCCGGTTGGCCCAGGGGCAGAGCCAGCAGGCCATCGACGTGCTCAAGCAGTTCGCGCCCAAGGCCTCAGCGGACTATCGCTCCCAGGCGTACGGGCTGCTCGCTGCCTCCTACGAGAACGTGGGGCATTCGAAGGAGGCTGCGGATGCCTATGAGCAGGCTTCCAGGAGCGCGCGGCTGCCGTTCGAGCAGGCGCAGTTCCTGTCGGACGCCGGGCGCGCGTGGCTGGGCGCGCGGGATACGGCGCGCGCCGTGGCGGCTTATCAGGAGATCGTCTCGAAGCTGGATTCCACAAGTTCGGCGTTCGAGGCGAAGGTGCGATTGGGGGAATTGCAGGCGGGCGGCAGTAAGTAGCTCAGTGCCGCAGTTAGCTTCGTATAATAGATGTTATGTTAAGTTAGCATGTGAATAGATGTGGACAAGCGCCTCAGGACGTCAGCACTCCTCTGAAGACCAGCCGTGCCTGCCCCTCCAGCCACACCTCCTGGTAGCGCCCATCTCGTGAGCGCTCAGCCCGTACTCCCAGCGGCAGACCCGACCGGGTCATGATCGTGGCCGGCATGTCGGCCAAACGCCATTCCCGCAGCAGGCACGCCGCCGCGACGGCGCCCGTCCCGCAGGCCAGCGTTTCCCCCTCGATGCCTCGCTCATAGGTCCGCATCGCCCATACCGACCGTTTGGCCGTGGGCGCGATGAAGTTCACGTTGGCGCCGCCGTTCCCCAGCGCGGGATCGAACCGGAGCTCCCGGCCTCGCCGCGGCAGGTCCACCGCGTCCAGCTCATCCACCACGACCACCAGGTGCGGCACCCCGACGACGGCCATTCCGGCCCGGCGCTCGCCGGCGCCGAGACGCACGGCGGGCTCCGTGGGTGCCGCCACCGTCGCCAGGTGCAGCTCGGCGCGCTCCCCGTCAGCCGCGCAGCGGCTTTCGTAGGTGGCCGCGTCCGTCTCGAGGCGCATCAGTTCGGGTGGAGCGATCGCGAGGAGGGCGGCGAAGCGGGTGCTGCACAGCGCGGCGTTGCCGCACATGGCAGCCCGCGACCCGTCGCTGTTGAAGTAGACCATCCGGGCACCGGCCTGCGTGGCGCCCGAGGATGGCGACACGAAGACGAGCCCGTCGGCCCCGATGCCGGTCCCGCGGGCGCACACCTCGCGGATGTCCTCTGTCGTCCAGTCGTCGGGCGTGGTGATGCGACCGTCCACCATGACGAAGTCGTTTCCCGACCCCGTCATCTTGTAGATGGTGAGGCCGACTAGATGCGGCCGAACCAGGCCTGCAGCCGCAGGCGCGGGACTATCCAGACGGCCTCGCGCACGATCTTGCGGTTCATCTTGCTTTGCCCTTCCGTGCGATCCACGAACACGATGGGCACTTCCGCCAACTTGAACCCTTTTCGCCATGCGCGTACGCTCATCTCGATCTGGAATGCGTAACCATTGGAACGAACCCGCGATAAGTCAATGGCTTGGAGCACCCGGCTGCGAAAACACTTGAATCCGCCCGTCAGGTCCCAGATGCGCAGCCCTGTGACCCAGCGGGCGTATACATTCGCCCAGTAGGACAACATGAGCCGGCCGATGGGCCAGTTGACGACCGTCACCCTGCCGCCGAGATAGCGAGAGCCCAGCACGAGGTCGGCGTGCTCGGCGGCCTTGAGAAACTGCGGCAGGTGGGCGGGGTCATGGGAGAAATCGGCGTCCATCTCGAACACGTAGTCGTAGCCGCGCTCCAGCGCCCACCGGAACCCCGCGATATAGGCGGTGCCGAGCCCCAGCTTCTCTTCCCGGTGCACGACATGGACGCGGGGGCTCTCCTGGGCGAGCCGCTCGGCGATCTGTCCCGTGCCGTCGGGCGAGGCGTCATCCACCACGAGCACCTCGAGGCGCGAGTCCTGGACCAGGACCTGCGGCACGAGATTCGGGAGGTTCGGCGCCTCGTTGTAGGTCGGGACGACGACCAGGGCGCGCTCAGGCAACGCTGACACCCCGGCGCCTGCGCCACACTACCGCCCCGCCGCCCCACGCGACGACGAGGAGCAAGGAAATCCAGGAGAGCAGCCGCCCGCG